>NZ_DATCTU010000008.1 GCF_036567765.1 Pseudobacteroides sp. | reverse complement strand
TACTTCAGTTTACACTCTCCTGGGAAATATTAAATTTTAGAGTTATCCCCTGATCCTTGATCGGGGGTTTCATTTATATCTAAGTTGGTACCAAACTTGATATTCTTTTAAACCACCCCCACCGCCCTGAGGGCTCGTCTTCATTGCCAGACGTGCTAGACCCCACAAAATTAACTAGCAGTATCATTGAGTAGCTTTTCACGGGTTAATTGAAGACTGTCCCAAAAAGTCTGCATTGGAGTTTTTCCTTTACACCTCTTACCTTGGTGGGTGCGTTCCTCATTATATTGTAGCATAAAAAAGTCTAGATCTTCTTGTAATTGTTCTACTGATTTATATATTGTTTTCCTAAATGCTATCTTGTAAAACTCGTTTAATATGGTCTGATTGAATCTCTCACATATACCATTGGTTTGTGGGCTTTTTGCCTTAGTCATTGTGTGCTCTATATCATTCATTTGTAAGAATAATTCACACAAGTGTTTCTCTGGAGCTCCGCAATACTCTGTACCTCTATCGGTAAGTATTCTCATAACAGGTATCATGTGACTCTCAAAGAATGGTATTACTCTACTCTCATAGTTTTCCTCTCCTTTTTACGTTTGATTGTTGCCAGGAGAGGTATTTCCCATACCCTATTCATATACTGTCTAGTCAAGTTAATTCTCTAACATATCAATGCTTTTAAGTTTAGTTTGGAATAACGAATTCTTCTATAATTAAGAAATTTCTAAAAACTCAAAGACGTTGATTTAAGCCACTTTTAAACTTTACTTTTCAGTACAGAGCAGCTATGCTCTCATCAGGCCATATAAATGAAGTATTGATTTTAAAATATAATTGCTGTACAATAAATGCAAATGCGAATTATTTGCAAAAGCGTGATGTACACAACAGAACTCTTGGCAGGGATGTTAAGAGTATCTTTTTAAATATTTTTAAATGCAAATAATATGCATTTGCATAAAAAGTCAAGCATATAAATTTTAAGAGAAAAGTACGAGGAGGGTATTCCGTGAAAAACTTAAAGGTTCTGATTTCTATGCTGGTTACTGTCTCATTTCTTGCGTTTATTTCAGGGTGCAGTCTGCCTGCAGGCAAGTCTTCCGATACAGGAAAGCTGAAGGTTATTACAACGCTGTTTCCCCAGTATGATTTCGTAAGGGAGATTGCCAAAGACAAGGCTGATGTTACTCTGTTACTGCCTCCTGGTGTGGAGTCGCACTCTTACGAGCCGTCTCCGCAGAATATAGTCAATATAAAAAAATCAAATGCATTTATTTATACAGGCGAGAACATGGAGCCTTGGGTACATAAGGTGATTGAAAGCACAAAGGATAACAAGCTTGTTGTTGTTGATACAAGCAAAGGCATTGAGTTGCTGGACGAAGAAAAGCATCATGAAGAACATGAAGAGGGTGAAGGCGAGCATCCATTTGAATGGGCGGGTGCCTTTAACCTCAAAGCCGGTCAATACAAGTGGAGCTTTGCCAAGGTGGATGGCAAATATGCCGACCCTGAAATGAAAATGGTTATCTTAAATGCCGCTAAGAGTGGAAAAGAAGGCATTGAAACTATACACGAAAGGGCAGAGGAGCTGTTTAAGGGAGCTACTACGGCTAAGAAACCTGGAGAAATACTGGTACCTGCCGATACTTTGTACCAACTTGAATTTGATTCCTCTAAGGATATATCAGCATTCAGCATTAAAATTGAAAAGGATGGCAGCTATATATTCTTTACACAGCATGTACCCTCTGAATTTGAAGACAAAGAGCATTTCTTCAAGGACTTGGAAGGCAAAGACATAGAGCCTGAAGCTCAAAAACCCGAAGGAGAGCATCACTATCACGGAGGAAAAGATCCTCACATATGGCTTGATCCTGTGTATGCCCAGAAGATGGTGGACAATATTGTAGAAGGGCTTTCAAAGGCTGATACGAAGAACGAAAGTTTCTATAAGGAAAGTGGTGAAAGCTATAAAAAGAAGCTCCAGGAGCTTGATGGCAAATTCGCCGAAGCTTTTAAGAAGACCAAGTATAAGAAAATCATGTATGGAGGTCACTTTGCTTTCGGGTACTTTGCGAAGCGTTATGGCCTAGAGCATATTTCTCCCTACAGCGGCTTTGCTCCTGATGCAGAACCTACACCACAAAGAATTGCAGAGCTTATAAAAAATATAAAGGATTCAGGGGTAAAGGTTATATATTATGAAGAGCTGGTAAACCCCAAAGTAGCAAAAGTGATTTCAGACCAGACAGGAGCTAAAATGCTGCTGTTGCATGGTGTTCATAACGTAACTAATGAAGAGTTAAGCTCGGGGGTAACCTATATCAGTATTATGGAAGAGAATCTCGAAAAACTGAAGCAAGGGCTGGGATACAATGAATAATATACTTTCTGTACAAAACCTTACGATGAAGTATGGCAGGAACGAAGTGCTAAGCAGCATAAGCTTTGAGGTGGAGGCAGGAGACTATATAGGGATTGTTGGGCCTAACGGTTCCGGTAAGACAACTTTAATGAAGGGTCTGCTCGGACTACTTCTACCCTCAGAGGGCAAGATACAATTTGGAGATAATGCTAACGGGAGGAGCTTTATCGGCTACCTTCCCCAAAAAGCTGTTATGAATGATAGGCTGTTTCCCGCCAAAGTAAAAGAAATTGTATCAATAGGTCTGCTCGGAAACAAAAAAATGCCCAAAGTTATTACAAAAAAGGATATTGAAAAGATTGATATTATTCTCGAAAAACTTAAGATATCAGATTTAAAGGACAAAAAAATAGGAGACTTGTCCGGAGGTCAGCAGCAGAGGGTGCTGTTGGCCAGGGCAATGGTGAGCTCACCTCAAATGTTGATCCTTGACGAGCCTACCAGTGCACTTGACCCGAAAATCAGAGAAGAATTCTATGAGATGATCAGCAGTTTGAATAAAGATGATGGAGTAACGGTTTTGCTAGTGTCACATGATGTTGGTTCTATTGGGAAGTATACTAGAAAAATGCTTTATCTGGACAGGAGAATGGTATTCTACGGAAGCTATGCGGAGTTCTGCAAATCCAAAGAGATGACAGAATATTTTGGCTTTTTTGCACAGCACCATTTTTGTTGGAGGCATGCAGATGGAAAATGTGATTTCATTGATAATTGAAGCAGTACAATATGATTTTATGCTGAAAGCGTTGCTGGTTGGTTCGCTAATTGCTGTCTGCTGCTCATTTCTAGGGATATTCTTGGTGTTAAAAAAGTATTCCATGATTGGTGACGGCCTGGCACATGTAAGCTTTGCAACTATTGCCATAGCTTTACTGCTTGCAGCATCACCGCTCCTTGTGTCTATACCTATTGTAATACTTTCATCTTTACTTATTTTAAAGCTCAATGAAAAGGCGGACCTGCATGGGGATGCAGCTATAGGGCTTGTGTCCACATTTGCGTTGGCAGTCGGTGTTCTGGTTTCCAGTGTGGCCAGGGGATTTAATGTAGATTTGTTCAGCTACTTATTTGGGAGTATACTGGTAATAAGCAATATAGATGTTATACTGTCGGTTATTCTATCGGTAGTTGTCATCTTTATGATTTTCTTCTTTTACAACAATTTGTTTGCTATAACTTATGACGAAGAATTTGCAAAGGTTATAGGCTTAAACACAAGGACTATGAATTATTTAATTTCGGTGCTTACCTCAATAACAATAGTACTCGGCATCCGTGTTGTAGGAACCATGCTTATATCAAGCCTGATTATATTCCCTACAGTGACAGCACTACAAGTGGCCAAAGGATTTAAAAGCACCATCCTTGTTTCATCTGCTGTATCGGTATCCTGTGTTATTTTGGGAGTGTTCATATCCTTTATAATGAACTTCCCTACAGGAGCAACCATTGTTATGCTTAACGCACTTTGCTTTGCAGTATTCTTCTTAATTAAAAAGCTTAACCTTGCTTGAGTTGTTATTAGAATTTTATTAAGTATATAACCAAAGGGATGAGAAATATGATGGAACAATTAAACAACAAGGAATTTTTCAGCAATCATGGCATTAAGAACACAAGGCAAAAAAATATGATTTTTGATATATTGAAGGAAGAAAGTTTACCCCTAACTGCTGACCGGGTATTCTTTAAAGCAAAGGAAATTGATACGACTATAAGTTTATCAACAGTGTATAGAATACTTGATATTTTTGTAGACAAGGGTATGGTCTTGAAATCAAGTATTACAGAAGACAATAAGGCGGTGTTTGAGCTCAACCGTATGGAGCATAAGCATTACCTTGTGTGTATACGCTGTAAAAAAATAATGGATGTAGACAACTGCCCCTTTGAGGTTTATGAGAAATCTCTAGAGCAGGAAACCAGCTTTCAAGTCACATCACACAGGCTTGAAAGCTACGGTTACTGTCCTGTGTGCAAGACTAAGGAATAGGAGAGGATGTTAATGGCAGTAAAGGTTGATATTATTTCAGGATTTTTAGGTGCAGGAAAAACAACCCTGATTAAAAAGCTTATTGAAGAAAAATTGCACAGTGAAAAACTGGTTATTATTGAGAATGAGTTTGGAGAAATAGGGATTGACGGCTCTATATTAAAAAATTCAGGAATAGAGATTAAAGAAATCAACTCTGGCTGTATATGCTGTACCCTTGTTGGGGACTTTAGCAAGTCGGTTGAGGAGGTTATATCAAAATACAAGCCAGACCGGATCATTATAGAGCCATCCGGAGTCGGCAAGCTTTCTGATGTCATAAAAGCATGTAACATACCAAAACTGAATAATACACTGAGAATAAACATGATTATAACAGTTGTAGACGTATTAAAGTATCAGATTTATATTTCCAATTTCGGAGAATTTTTTGAGAACCAGATCAAACATGCAAAAACCATTATTATGAGCAGGACTCAGCATGCAGACAACAAAAAGATGGAGTCAATTGTAAGCTCAATTCGTAAACTTAATAGCAAGGCCAATATTGTTACTACACTATGGGAAGCTCTCAAGGCTGATCAAATCACAGCCATTGCCGAGCAGGATGCGAGTGTCATGCTTGAGAATCAGATGACCATTCCAAGGGTGGTATTAAAAAGACATCACCACAGCAGTAAATGTAAATGTGGGCACCAGCATAGCCATACCCATCATCACGAGAATTGTGGATGCAGCAGTGGAGAAAGCCATAATCATAGGGCAGATGAAGTTTTTGATGTATGGGGTACTGAAACACCAAAAGTGTTTGAGGAGGAACGTTTAAAAGTACTGGTAAATCAACTTGGTAGCGATAAAAACTTTGGAATGGTGTTAAGGGGCAAAGGCATACTGCAGGTTAGCCAGGATAAGTGGATACAATTTGATTATGTTCCGGGCGAGGTACAGATAAAGAGTACAAATCCTGACTATACAGGACGGATTTGCATTATAGGAAGAGATCTTCAAAAGGAGGAGCTTCGTAAACTGTTTCAAGGCTAGGGGACAAAACTCTTAAAAATCATTGGCAACCATATAAGATGAGGAATGTTCTCTTGCAAACGAAAAAGGGGTTGTTAAGGTGAAAACTCAAGTAGATTTATACACAGGATTTCTAAGTTCGGGAAAAACATCACTGATAAAGCAGGTATTGGACAGCCGAGTTTATTCCAAAGAAAGGATTGTCATAATCCTTTGCGAATCGGGGGAAGAAGATATTGATGAAGAAAGTTGTTCAAGGGAAAATGTTTATATAAAAAGGCTCACAAAAGACGAACCTCTAGAAGCAAGCATCATAAAAGAAGCTTACAAAAAGCATCTCCCCCATAGGATCATCATCGAACAAAATGGCATGTCAAGTCTTGAAGAGCTGCTGGGGGTACTAGATGAACGAGGTGTCCGTAAAAATTGTGAAATAAGCAACATAGTGAATGTAGTTGACTGCAGAACTTTTGACATGCTTATGAATATAACCGGAAATACACTTGTTGAACAGGCTGCAAACAGCGACACTGTTATATTAAATTATGCAGACAAGGCTATGGCCGACAGACTGGGTAATATTGAAAAAACAATAAAAGCACTGAACAAACAGGCGGAGATACTAAGGATTGAATTGCCTGAAGACTATGGAGAATACCTTAAGGATAACAGTGCAGAGGAAACCAAGGGAAGTTTTTTGAAGAAGCCTTCAGATGTACTTTTGGCAGTATCCTTTATACTTGTCGTAGGATACTTCCTGATGACTGTTTTTACAGTTTCGGATTTTGGAAGTGCCAAAATGGATCTATCATGGCTTCAGGTTATAAATACAATATTTATCAGCATACTTATGCAGGCATTTCCTTTTTTGATCCTTGGGGTGCTGGTATCTTCCATTATACAGGTGTTTGTATCCAGGGAAATGGTAATAAAGTATTTTCCAAAAAGCAAGGCGGCATCCTTTTTGGCTGCTATACTGGGGGGCCTGTTCTTTCCAGTATGTGACTGTGCAATTGTGCCTGTAGCGACACGGCTTGTTAAAAAAGGTGTTCCGCTTTATGCAGCTGTTACTTTCATGCTGGCGGCACCCATAGTAAATCCCATTGTGATTGCCTCAACCCTGTATGCTTTTCCGGGGCAGCCCCATATTGCATTTTATAGGATTTATCTAGGAGTAGCCATTGCGGTAGCTTCAGGACTAACATTCCTATTCTTTCCTGGAAACGAAAAAAAACTGCTGACTGGTGGGAACAGCTTATTGTGCAGCTGCACTTACTGTAGCAGCGTAGGAAATAAGGGAGGAGCAGCAGAAAAAATCTCTGCTATATTTAAGCATGCTGGGGAAGAGTTCTTTGATGTCGGAAGGTTCTTGGTAATTGGAGCATTACTCACCAGCATCTTTCAGGTTGCAATTCCTAAAGACCTGCTTCTTGAAGTAGGGAATTCAGGGGTAGTTTCACTTGTAATCATGATGGCAGCCGCTGTCATACTTTCGGTGTGTTCATCATCGGATGCCTTTATAGCCAGGAGCTTTGCCAACCAGTTTTCCATGGGTTCAGTAATGGGTTTCCTGGTATTGGGTCCAATGATTGATATTAAAAATGTGCTGATGCTTCTTGGAAACTTTAACAAAAGATTTGTTGCCAAGTTTTTGATTGTTGTATGTGGACTGGCATTTGCAATACTGATATTCTTTACGGCAATATTTTTTTAAGGGTGGTCTATTATGCGTTATTTAAACCGTTTGGGAATAGACTTTGAAGCTTTGTTGAAAATAGCATCTCTTCTTGGCTTTGCTTTTCTATTTTACAAAGTCATTGAATCCGGAAATGCAAAGTACTATGTTCATCCAAGAATAATACCCTATATGCAGTTTGGCATAGTGATGTTTATTACCATTGCATTGTTTATATCAGGCGAACTGTTTAAGACAAAAAGAAAAAATATTAAATTAGGACGATATCTTCTTTTTATCATTCCTTTGATGTTGGCTTTTGCTCTTCCGCCTAAAGCTCTCGACACAGATACCATGTCCATAAGCAATATTAATACAATGGGCAGATCTTATGAGTCGTCCGGTGATGGGGAGCTTGTTGAAGACACACAGACATACTCTGATAGAGAAGAAAACAATATTGCCACAGGCAGTGGGTCTAACCAAAATGCTGGAAAGTCTTCTGATAATATAAGCAAGGAGCTGCTTAAGCAAGGAGATACCATTGTCATGGCGGCTGAAAGCTTTATTCCCTGGATAGAGGAACTGTATGGAAGCCTAAGCAAATATGAAGGTAAAAAGATTCAGGTCGTTGGCTTTGTATTCAAGGATAAGGAATTTGGGCAAAACAGGTTTGTACCAGCAAGATTTACAATGAATTGCTGTGCGGCAGATATGCAGCCTGTAGGTCTTTTATGCAATTATCAGAGGGCAGAGCAACTTAAGAAGGACTCATGGGTAAAAGTGACAGGCAAAATACAAAAGGGGGAGTTTAAAGGAGAGATTATGCCTGTTATTGCAGCAGAAACTGTAGAACCTACAGATAAGCCCGAAGATGAATTGGTTTATTAAAAGTATATTTGATAACAAAGTACATTATTATAATGCAATGCAGACGCTTCAACTGCATTTGCTAATGTAAAAAATTATCGAAGAAATTTAAATTTTCGTCGATAATTTTTTAATGTGAATTTATCCAAGAAAGAAAATTAGCCTTAAATCAACTTCTTTCAGGTTTTAAGATTATATTTAAATTTGCTATATCGAAGGCAAAAGACTAAAGAATGCTAAAATTTCATTGATTAAGTTTGTGTAGCATTATATAATGCTAGAAGATTGAAAATTCAATATATTCTCGGATAATTATGTCTCAATGAATTATACTTTTTGAAAGCAACAAATGACATTAATCAATATCTGCTTTCCTCAATATTACAATATGTCTACCCCTATGGAACGAATTTGGATAATAGGGCTTTGAATAAAAATTTGAAAACGAGAAGGGAAAACTCTATGGATTTAATTATAAAAGCTATAATACTAGGTATAGTAGAAGGAATTACAGAATTTCTTCCTATCTCATCAACAGGGCATCTCATTTTATTTGGACATTTTCTTGGCTTTACCGGAAAGTTTGCAATAATGTTCGAAATAATGATTCAGCTTGGAGCTATCTTAGCTGTAGTATTCTATTATAGAAACCGGATTCTTGATTCTTTTAAGAATATAAAGCCTGGACAGTGGGGTTTTAAATTATGGCTTTGGATGCTTATAGCTTTTCTGCCTTCTGCTGTATTAGGTTTAGTGTTGAACGACTATATTGAAAAATACCTCTTTTCACCATTTACAGTATCAATAGCACTGATTTTAGGTGCAGTTATAATACTTTTAGTAGAACGAAAGCATAATAATGCAAAAAATGATAACATGCTAAAGGTAGGAGCCAAAAAGTCGTTGTTTATTGGTTTTGCACAATGTATGTCGTTGTTTCCAGGTATGTCTAGGTCTGCATCAACCATTATAGGAGGTGTTATGGTAGGATTATCAGTAAAAGCTGCTGCAGAGTTTTCGTTTTTTCTTGCAATCCCTACTATGTTTGCAGCAACTGGATATTCATTGATAAAAAGCTTAACCTCAATGACCTCAACTGAATGGTTTGCACTTTCAGTTGGATTTGTTGTATCCTTTATTGTAGCTTTTATTGTTGTTGGAAAATTCATTTCATTTCTTGGGAAGCATTCCTTAAAAGCCTTTGCCTATTACAGGCTGATTGTTGGTATTATAATGCTTTTGATATTAGGATTTAGATAGGCTACTATATTTAAAGCAGCCTATCTTATTTACACCAATCCCAGCAGCCGAACTGTATTTGCAACAATAAAACAAATTATAATTCCAGTTATAGTTGGAACAAGAAATGAAACCATAGTCCATTTTAAACTTTGGGATTCCTTTTTTATTGTCCAGCATGTTGTTCCGCATGGCCAATGCATCAGAGAAAACAGCATAACGCATACAGCTGTAAGCCAGGTCCAGCCATGAGATACAAGAAGTTCTCTCAATTTATCCAGGCTGTCAAACTCAAGTAAGCTTCCAGTAGACATATAACTCATTATTATTATAGGAACAACAATTTCATTTGCAGGAAACCCAAGAATGAAAGCCATTAAAATATATCCATCCAGACCTATCATTTTTGCAAAAGGATTGAGGAAACCTGCACAATGAGATAGGATGCTAAGGTCACCTACATAGATATTTGCCATAACCCAAATCACCAAGCCGGCAGGTATAGCTACAGATACAGCACGCCCTAGCACAAATAACGTTCTGTCAAACACTGATCTTACAATGACCTTTCCTATTTGAGGCTTCCGGTAAGGTGGGAGCTCCAGGGTAAAGGATGAAGGTATGCCTTTTAAAATTGTTTTAGAAAGAATTTTTGATATTAATAATGTCATTAATACCCCAAGGACAATGACTCCTGTTAATAATAATGTAGAAACTACCGATTGAAAGGGACTAACAACAACTCCTGTAAAGAACATGGTTATAATAGCAATCAGGGTCGGGAAACGGCCATTACAGGGAACAAAGTTATTAGTAATTATTGCAATGAGTCTTTCTCTTGGAGAATCTATAATTCTGCAGCCTATAATACCTGCAGCATTACATCCGAACCCCATACACATGGTTAGTGCCTGTTTACCGTGAGCACAAGCTTTTTTGAAAAAGTTATCAAGATTGAATGCCACTCTAGGTAAATATCCAAGGTCTTCCAGCAATGTAAACAACGGAAAGAATATAGCCATTGGAGGCAACATAACTGAAACAACCCATGCTAAGGTTCTATATATTCCCATAACTAATAAACCATGTACCCATTGAGGTGTGCCTGCCCATGTAAACAAGTCGGTTAAACGTTCTTCAACCCAAAAAAGGAAAGTAGCAATCAACTCTGAAGGATAATTGGCACCTGTTATGGTCAGCCAGAATATTATGCCCAGAAGTGCTATCATAATTGGAATTCCAAATATTCTGGATGTAAGTATGCTGTCAATCTTACGGTCTGTTCGACTATACTTATCATTATCAAAAGTGACAGTTTTGCTGCAAATTTTTTCTGCAGTACAAACAATATGTGATACAATCTTATCTCTTAGAAGATCATGATCTATACCTGCCGAACTTAATATTTCTTTTGCTCTATTTAATTTCTGCATAATACTGAAGTTTTTCATCAAATCAAAATTAAGATGTTTTTGAAGAGTTTTTAAAAGGTGAGCATCTTCTTCAAGCAGTTTTAAAGTAATCCACCGACTGTTGAACTTATCTTCCAGTACTTCTTTTACCGATGGTTCCAGAACATCAATTGCTTCTTCAATGGTATCATCATAACTTATCTTCAAAGGAGATGTAACTATTTTTTTGTTTGTAATATCGTATACTACGTCCATCAGTATATCCAAACCTTTTCCGTTTCTTGCACTGGTTCCAACGACAGGTACCCCAAGATGCTTTTCCAGCTCTTTAAGATTAATGTTAATTTTCTTTCTTTTTGCCTCATCTAAGAGGTTTACACACACCACAACTTTAGATGTAATCTCCAATGTTTGAAGAATCAAATTTAAATTTCTTTCCAGGCAAGTTGCATCGGATACTATCACAGTTGCATCAGGATTTCCGAAGCAGATGAAGTCACGTGCCACCTCTTCTTCAACCGAGTTTGCCATAAGTGAATATGTACCCGGAATGTCAACTATAATAAAATTTTTATCCTTATGTTTATACTCTCCTTGTGCATTTGTTACTGTTTTACCTGGCCAGTTGCCAGTATGCTGGTTAAGTCCTGTCAAGCTGTTAAATACGGTACTTTTTCCCACATTGGGATTTCCGGCAAGTGCTATAACTTTGTCATCAGGGTTAGCACATTCAATTTTGACTTTATCATCTAAGACTCCAGTCCCTGTTGACTGACTTGTTAGGCCCATTATTAAGATACCTCCTTTTTTACGAAATATATTAAAATGTGTAAATGTCATTTCTTGTGGTAATATAATGTAAAAATAAGATTGTGTTCTAAATTGCTTCAACGAGTATTTTTGAGGCCTCTTCAGAACGAAGAGCAATAACAGCACCCCGAATATGGTATGCCACAGGATCTCCAGAAGGACTTTTTTGCAAAGCTTCTACCACAGTATCAGAAATCAAACCCAAATCCAACATTCTTCTTCGAATCATTCCATCAGAAGTAAGTACTTTAACTTTTGCTTTTTTCCCTAATGGTAAAAAGTTAAGTGGTATAAAATTTTCATTCATAATTAAAACCTCCAACAACTGTTTATGTTTATACATTATTTATTCTCTATCAGTCTAGTGCAAAACTTTTTCCCTACACTAACATATGTAAATTACAAATAATGTGTTACGCATAAATTAAGTAACCTAAAAAATTATAATCAAATTATGAAGGTGATTATGATCAATTTAAAAACCCATATAAGTCTAATATATGGGTCTCGAACTATAATAATATTCAGATGTTATTTATCTGTTTTTAGAAAATTGAGATATAACAATCTTGATGTTATAAGCACAGTAACTGGTATAATAAGCACTATTCCTATTCCACCACATAGAATTTGAAAGACCTCTGAACAGAACAACTTTTTATTTAAAATGTCAGCTATTGAATAGTTACGGCAGCTAAAGTATATAGATAACGGAATGAAGTTTTAATTGCTTTCCATTATGGCATGTATATTCATCTCTTTCTATATCATATAGCATGTTTTCACGCTTACTTATATCTTTCTTAAAACTTTTCTTTTTCCATATATCATATGTTTGAGGCTTTATGTAATAATCTTGTTTGTTCTTTTCTAAATACAGGTAATTTTCCTCACTCTCGTAGCCAGAATCTGCGATGACATTTTTAAACTTCTCTCCAAGATTTAATTTGATATTATTTAAAAATGGTATTAAAGTAGTATCACTTCTATCCTTCCCTAAAATGCTGATTATGTATATCATATTTTCCCAAATTGGTTGATGCAATAGTCTACTATTGCATCAACCTGAACACGTTTAGTTACATCCGCTTGAAATAATTCTATTGAAAGACCCTTTGATTTTAGTTTTCTGTATAATAATTGAGCTTTTTCTAAGGATCGGTTATAGTTTAAAAGGACATTGTATCCATTAATGGCAAATAACACGACCATGCTTCTACCAATAACGCCGGCAGCTCCTGTAATTATGACTGTTTTATTCTTATTCATCTTCGGATATTCTTTCTAATATTATTTTTCTTTCCAAAAATGAGATTTCTTTTATTTTAGCAAGGATATATTTTCTCTGATAAAATATATTTTCAAGACAAAGACCGCCACCATAGGATGAAACCTCATTAACTGCTTCAAAAATCAACTTTTCTTCACCTTTTTCATCTATAAGATAAACATTAGATTCGCACATGTTTTATCATCCCTTAAGTTAATTTATTTCTATTACTTTGTTGCAAATACGATCAATAAGGTGCCTCTCATGGCTAATAACAAGAACTCCTATATTTCTTTTTTTAGCTGTATCAATAACCACATTCCATATATGGGCCTGAGTAATGGCATCTAACATTGTTGTCATTTCATCTGCAATCAGAAACTTTGTATCAGGACTTAATGCACGTGCAACACAAAATCTCTGCAGCTCACCGCCGGATAATTCGTTAGGCCATCTTTGAAGCCATTCTTTTTCAATGCCAAGGGAATGTATTAGCGAATCTTCAGGTGACCAGCCTTCATTTAAAGTTTTGTTCATTTTCCAATGTGGATTGACTGATTTTTCAGGGTGTTGGAAAACCAATTGAACTGGGTTGAAACAGTTTTGGGGTAAAGGTTTTCCATCTAACAGCACATGGCCTTCATAGGGCTTTTCATACCCCGCAAGTATTCTGGCAAGAGTGGTTTTTCCGCAGCCGCTGTTACCTGATAGACCAACTATTTCACCGGAGTTTAATTCCATAGTAAAGTTTTTTATTACCCAGGAACCCTTACCATAACGAAAATTAATGTTTTTTGCTTCAAGTAGCATTATGGCACCTTACCTTTCCTGAGTTTATTTCACGTATTTTTGGCATTTTTGATAAACAATCCTTACTTCTTATAGAACAGCGTTGGTGGAAGAAGCAGCCTTTACGTTCCTCATAGGAAGGTTGAAACCCAGAAATGGGAATAAAGCTGTTTTGGGGCAGTGCATTCCATAGTGCTTTTGTATAAGGGTGCCTTAAATGCTCTCCATTACCAGAAAAATTTGATGCAGGAGCAACTTCAACGGTTGTGCCGGAGTAGAAAACAGCGATATTGTTTGCCACATTAATTGCAGTACCTATATCATGGGTAATAAGCATCACAGCACATCCTTGGTCAGCAAGCTCTCTAAGATGCTGTAATGTTTCCTTTACCACCTCAGGATGAAGTCCGGGTGTTGGTTCATCAGCAATTATTAATTTTGCACCGCCGATTACAGCTGAGGCAACAATTACACGTCTTGCCATGCCGCCTGAAAGTTGAAATGGAAACTTGATTCCTGTTTTTTCATCTAAAGAGTATCTTTTAAATATACTTTTTAGTTCTTCTTTTTTATCACCTGTATTTACAGAAGCTTGAACCTGTTCCCCTACTTTCATAAGAGGATCAAGGAAGTTAACCGACTGGGGTATCAAAGATATTTCATTTCCCCGAAGCTTTTTTTGAAGTTTGGGTGTGAGGGGCATGCCTTTATAAATAATTTCCCCAGATATAACTGCGTTTTTAGGAAGCACTCCAAGTACGGCATGGGCAAGAAGGCTTTTTCCTGATCCGCTTGAACCGACTATTGCCAGTATTTCACCTGAATTTATTGTTACATCAAGGTTTGAGATTACTTTAAGTGTCCTTTTTTTCAAACCTTTTTGATATTGTATAAATGATATTGATAAATCCTTTACTTCTAGCATTTAATCGCCTCCAACTTTATTCGTTTGCATTATGTGGGTCAATGAGTAGTCTAAGGTTTTCGCCGATAATATCAAATGATCTCACAATAATTAACAGCGATATCCCTGGAAAGAATGCCAGCCACCACATTCCGGTAGACAGGTACTTCATTGATTCTGACAATATTACTCCAATTGCAGGCTTGTGTGGAGATAGTCCAAAGCCTAAAAATGTTATGGATGCTTCATGGAGTATGGCATGTGGAAAAAGCAAAACAAAGCCAACCAAAAACTGCGGTACCAAATGGGGAAGCATATGATGTACAGCAATCCACCATCTACTCTTGCCCATATGCCTTGAAATTTGCACATACTGGGCAGTCCTTAGCTGCAATATCTCTGCACGTATTACACGTGTCAAGCTGGTCCAGTGTGTTAAGGCAACCCCTATAATAACACCTTTTGCACCTCCACCCACTGTAAATGCTATTAGTATTAATGCTACAAGGTGAGGCATTCCTTGAAACAAATCAACCATCCAGGTTATTACACTGTCAACTGCTTTTCCCATGGTTGCAGCACACAAACCAAGAACCAATGCAACTGCAACGCTTACAGCAGAGGCTACAATTCCAATATAAATACTCAATGACAATCCTTTTACAGTCCTGGTGAACATGTCTCTTCCAAGCCAGTCTGTTCCAAAAGGATGGGATAATGAAGGTCCAAGGTTTTTTAAATCAAAGTGTGTTTCTATTCTTTCGTTACTAAGAAGTATACTTGCCAATATAATCCCAATGAGAACCAAGCTTGATAAAGAAATCATTATAAGTGTGTGTTGTCTTCTGTTTGGTTTTAAAAAAGAAGGAATATTGATTTTACTTGTTATACTTGATGCTAATTCACTCATACTGCTTTAACCTCCCTGATCCTTGGATCTACAACCCTGTATATGATATCTGCCATCATATTTCCAGCAAATACAAATATTGAACTAAAAAGTACAATTCCCAAAAGCAGAGGCAGATCACCACGTAGTCCGGCCTGTACAGTTGCCTGTCCAAGACCAGGGTAGGAAAAAACCTGTTCTGCAAGGACAGAGCCGCCAAAAATTTCACTTAGGGATGCAAACTGCAATGTAATTGCAGGAAGGGCAATATTGCGTAGACCGTGTCTTAAAAAAAGCTTAATTCCATGTTCACCTCTGGCTCTGGCAAATAATATATAATCGCTTTCTAAAACATCCATGAGCTTTTGTCTTGTGTGCAGTGCAATATTCGCAACTCCTACTATGCTTAAAGTCAATGCCGGAAGAATTATATGGCTAATGCGGCTTAAAAGGGTTACGTCCTTTGAAATAACTCCTGCCGGTACGCCCATTCCAATTGGAAACCAGCCAAGCCAGACTGAGAAAACTATCAGCAGAAGAAGACCGAGCCAAAAAGTCGGAGTGGAGGCAAGAGTAAGGCTATACCATTTTATTATACTGTCTATTACTCGCCCTCTATTCATTGCAGCTATCACACCTAAAATAAAGCCAAGAATTCCTGATAGCCCCCACGCAATCCCCATTAAGGCTAAGGATGCAATAAATCTTTCTTTTATTACATCCAAAACAGGCCTCCTATATATCATGGATGTCCCCATATCTCCATGGATCATCGAATTTCCCCAGGATAAAAATCTTTCTACCGGGGGCTTGTTCAGCCCCCAATGTTCAGCTATTTTTTCTCTCTGGGACGGACTAACCTTCATCATATCGGCACCTATATATGCCTGAACCGGGTCTATGGGTGAGTGGCTTACCAATGCAAATGATATTACAGATAGTGCTGCCAGCAATGATACAATGCGTATGCTTTTACCAACTATGAATTTTAGTATGCTCCCATTAAACATGTATATTTACTCCTTCCAGCCCCAATCCTCGATATTGTCTGTAAGAGGCCATCCATGCCCATGAGGATGAATTTTCTGCTTTCCAATGTTGAGATTATCCCTTACAAGATACAAGTGGTGAAGATTTACAAGCCATGCCCATGGAGCATCACCTTTTGCTGTAAAACCTGCTTTTCCATCCCATTGGGCTTTTTTCCAGTATTCTATTGCTTGAGTCTCATCTGTAGATTCTATTGCTTTATTGAGATAACCATCAACAGTTGAATTTGAATAGTGTCCGGAATTAAAGTAATCAACTCCCATATATTTGCTGTTGTAAAGGTTATACATCTCTATGGGATCGTGGCTACCCCAGCCGAAAACAATGGCATTTGAGTACATCTGAGTTTTTATATCATCCCAGCTTTTGCCTTCAACGTTTATTTTTATGCCGATATCTTTTACCTTGTCTGCTACTGCAATTGACAACGATTGACGGGTTTGATCGCCCGAAGGATATATTAGTTTAAATTCAGCCTTAATATTGCCTTTATCAAGAATTCCATCATTGTCTGAATCTTTCCACCCGCCATTTGAAAGGATCTTCTTTGCCTCTTCCGAATCAGCATCTTCAATTACTGTTTCAGGGTTCCACCAAGGCATTTTGTCACAAACGGTGTAAGCTGGAGAACCATAACCATTTAAAATGCCATCTACAAGTGCTTTTCGGTCTACAACTGTGTTAATTGCCTTTCGAATGAAAATATCTGAAGTAACTTCGTTTCCTATCGGATAGCCATCTTTTGTTTTCTTTCCCGGTTTTACATAAGGGAACATGATGCCACGATTATCAACACTATCAACTGCAAGCAGGTGCATACCCGATACTTTATTACTTGCATATGAAGGGACAATAGCTGCAATATCAAGGGTTCCTGACTGAGCCGCCGCAAATGCAGCTTCTTCACTTAAGTAAAGGAAAGTAATTTTTTTAAAGAAAGGCTTATCTCCATAGTATTCAGGATTTGCTTCAACAATTAACTGTTGTCCTTTATCCCATTGAACAAACTTGAAAGGTCCAGATCCTACAGGTTTTTGTGAATAGTCCTTTCCATATGCATGCTTGGGAACAATTCCTGTGTTTGCAAGAATATTAACAAATGTTGATTGAGGGTTCTTCAATGTAAATCTAACTGTATAATTATCTATGGCCTCAACCTTTTCCATAACACTCAAATCAACGACAGAACTGCTTTTGGCTGTAGTTTCATATGTAAAAACAATATCCGGTGCCGTTAGGGGCTTACCATCAGAAAACTTGATGTCCTTTCTAATCTTTACTGTCCATACCAGTCCATCACTGCTAACTGTATATTCAGTTGCAAGATCGTTTACAATCTTCATGTCACTGTCACGTTTTAGTATGGTGCTTTGGAAAAGAGGAGATCCGTATCTGCCCCATCCAGTGGTGGGATCAAATCCTCCATCCGGTTCACTGCTGATTGCCATGGTTAGTTCAGTTCTTTTTACATCAACTTTGCTTGTTTCTTTATTGCCGGAACACCCTGAAAAAGCCAGAGTACTGCAAATAAGAATGGAAATTACTACTTTCTTGAACATAAATATAAGCCTCCTAAAAATGTTTACTCTTTTTTGATTCTTAAAAAAAATATCAGAATTCATTTCCTGAGCTTGGCCAAAGCTTTTTAACATAAAAACAAACCACAAAAAGTGCTATTTCATATAGCATCCCTTCATGGTTTGTTTTATGTTAATGTTTAAGTATACCAATTACAAAAGTCTTCTTGACTTGATTTTCCAATAAAATATATCATAGATAAAATAAATAAGTCAATATACGCACAAAAATATTTTATTAATTGACTAAAAATGAAGTCTATGATATATTGACCTTTAGAAATACTAGTTAATTTTGGGACGAACCCAAAAAAGTGCTTAAGAATAAGCCTTTTTTGGGTTTATTATTTTTTAAGGAGGACGGTTTATTATGCATATGGCTGATGCCTTGATATCACCAATTGTTGGTGGTACTATGCTGGCAGCTACTGCTGGAGTTGCTGCTTACTCAATTAAAAAAATAAAGAATGATTTGAATGAAAAAAGATTCCCTTAATGGTGTAATGGGAGCTTTTATATTGGCTGCTCAAATGATTAATTTTTCTATACCAGGAACAGGTTCAAGCGGACATCTGGGAGGAGGAATGCTTCTTGCAATCGGCGTAGTTGAAGGCCTTGTTACAGCTTCAGTTGTAACGTTTGTGTGGAAAGCAAGACCTGAAATAATTGAAAATGCAGCTATTGGAAAATCCCTTGGTAATAAATGATCTATGAAAAAACTGCAGGTACTGCAGAACTGGAAGCAGCTATGCTGGAGTGAATAGAAAAGGCTATGCCGGTGGTAAGTGACTTAAGGATTAAAGATTTTTTAGAATCAACAAGAGTATTTAATAAAGATTGACGTTACTTTAAAAATGAAATACAATGAAGTTGAAAACTAAATATTAAAAAACAGGTGCCAATTGTGCTTTTAGTTAAAAGCCTCAATTGGTTAAAAGGGAAGTTGGGTGAAAGTCCCACGCGGTCCCGCCGCTGTATAAGATGAGTCCTTACAAAATACCACTGGAAACCGGGAAGGTTGTAAGGGTGATGATGCTTGAGTCAGAAGACCTGCCTGATTTGTACCACCATTAACTCTACGAGCGATAGGGAGGTGTTTATGTATGCTTATATATTATTTTTCCGGGTATACGTAGCCTCTTGGCGATTAAATCGTTAAGAGGTTTTTATTTTTACTAAGGTATGATTGAAAAATTAATTCCGTTTTTGAGCGTGTGTTGACGAGTTAAGTAATCACATAAGCGAAATTTATAGCGGAAGTTATTTTTTAATTATAACTAAAAACATCAAAACAATTAAAGGAGGAATCTTTGATGAAAAAGAGCAAAATTGCAGCATCGTCTTTGATAATATTTCTTGTAGTTTCTGCTATGGTAAATTTAGCATTTGCTACTGATTGGCTAAAATTTCAAAATGATACCGCTAATTCAGGAGTAGCAATTGACAGCCCTAGAATTGATACTACAAATCCTACAGGAACTGACGTGTGGTCTCAAACTACCCAGGCAGGTTCCTATTACGGGATTGATACTGTGCCAATAATTATTGGAGACTATACCTATGTGGTAGCAAGTGGTTCTACTGATGTTAAATTATATAAACTGAGTAAATCAACCGGAAGTATTATATGGAATATACAGATAAGCAATGAAAGTTCCTTCCATCTAGATACACCTGCTTCGGATGGCACTAATATATATGTACCGGTAAAACAAAGCTCAAGCATCTTGGTTAAAAAGATCAGTAACCTTGGAAATGCTTCCCCTACAGTTACTACCCTTGTAACTATCGCTGATAATCTTCAGCCTACTACGCCTGTAACATATGATAATGGAAATCTTTATTTCGGAAGCTGGGTAAGCGGTGTATATGGTAAATATTATTGTGTTAATGCAAGTACAGGTGCAAGAACCTGGACATATACAGCTACCAATCGTTCCGGCTCAACTGCAGGAAATGGGTTTTATTGGGCAGGAGCTGCAGTGGCTGGTAATTATGTAATTTTTGGTGATGATGATTCCTATATACATGTTTTAAATAAGACAACAGGAACAGAAGTGGATCAGAATAGTGCAACAGTAGGAATACAGGCATTTGATTTACAAACTTATCAAGTAACTGCAGCAGAAGTACGTTCCTCTATTTGCTATTATTCATCTGGCAACCATGCGTATTTTACAACAAAAGGCGGTTATCTCTGGGATTTAACAATAAATACGTCTACAGGTGTTCTTACACATCAATGGAATAAAAATATCGGATACTCAACCTCAACCCCAGTGAGAATTGGCAATAGAATATACGTAGGTACAGGAAGCTTCACTACAGGAACCCTGTATTGTTACGATGCAAGCGGAAATCAACAATGGACATACGGTACTACTGCCGGAGGTATTCAATCTTCTGTTATAGCTTATAATAACGGTGCTTATACATATCTATATTTTACTACAAATGGTTCCAGTGGCAAGGCATACTGCGTAAGGGATAATGGAAGTACCACATCTACAAAAATGTGGGAATATGCTTCGAGCAATTATATATTGCAAGGTATGGCAGCATCAGGCGATTATGTGGTATTTGGAAATGATTCGGGTATGGTATACGGAATCAAATAATATGACATGAAAAAGTTTTAGAAGTTAACCAACACATTGGAAATTCACAGGTTAGGAATGGCTAAGAAATAATATCAACTTCTCATCGTCCAAAACC
Organism: Pseudobacteroides sp.; assembly: GCF_036567765.1. Lineage (NCBI taxonomy): Bacteria > Bacillati > Bacillota > Clostridia > Eubacteriales > Oscillospiraceae > Pseudobacteroides > Pseudobacteroides sp. The sequence continues at coordinate 67,612 of NZ_DATCTU010000008.1, read as the reverse complement.
CGTTAAATCGTCGTTGGGATTTTGTCCTTGAGAATTTGAATTTATTACTAAGGCATTCCTTAACCTCTAAAACAATTTATATTTAAAGATAGAAGAAATAGGGGAGATTAAAAAAATGTTTAAGAGATTTAGTCCAATATTACTAATTTTATGTATTTTTCTAAACTTGTTTTCGGGAATGGGTAATGTGTTTGCAGACACTACTGCCCTACGTGAATCGAAAGCGGTAAATATAAGGGTTGAAGGTATCAGCAGCACTATTATAAGTACCGGTGAAAACTATACCACAAATAAAACAACAGTATATGAGGCTGTATATGAACTTCTTTCAAACAACAATATTCCTATAGTTGCTACCGACTCACAGTTTGGAAAATATGTATCTTCAATCAATAACATCTCGGCAGGCATTTTTGGTGGTTTTGATGGCTGGATGTATGCTGTAAACAATACCGAATCCAGCATATCCATGGATACTTGCAATGTTAATACCGGAGATAATATTGTAGTTTATTATGGTGGCTTTTCGCCTCAAACTTATTTACCACAAATCATATTATCCGACACAAATATTGTAAAAGGCTCAAATTTAACTGTATCAATTCAGGCGAAGTATTTTGACTGGAACACAAATTCCAATGTCACGACTAAAATCAGTGGTGCACAAATAAAGCTGAGTGATAAAACCTATTTAACTGATGAAAACGGACAGGCAGTTATAACTGTTCCTGATGCAGCAGGTGATTATACAATAGAAATTAGTCAAAATAGAGAAAATAATTATCCTTTACTGGTTAGAACAACAGAAAAAATAACCGTTTTGGAATCCAACCCGAGCATTGGCTATACAGTAAGCCGACAGGCAATTGTATCGGCTCTGGAAAGAGCGTCCGACAAGCTGATTGAGAAATTTGATGATACAAGTTTTAACTACCAGAAGCACTGGATGGCAATTGGAATAAATGGTTGTGATAAAAAAGCACCTGATTCATATCTTCAAGGTATTTTAGATGGGGATATGCCTTCTGGTAACTCAGGACAGTATGGAAAATACATCCTTGGTATTCTTGCAGCTGGTGGTGATCCAACAAATGTAAACGGAAGAAATCTTCTGGACGAACTGTGCCGATTGAGTGACATGAAAAATGTATCTACTCAAGGCGGTATTTATACAACGCCTTTTGGGCTTTTGGCACTGGATGCTGTGAACTATGAAATACCTGAGGATGCTGGCTTTACAAGGGATGATATTATAAATAAGCTTGTTACACTGGCTAATCCTAAGGGAGGAGAAGACGGTGTAGGCTTTGTTTTGACAGCACTGGGCAGATATTATGATAAAAAAACTGAAGTAAAAACAGCGGTAGATAACGTAATTTCAGCTTGGGCAGATAGACAGGGTGAAGATGGAGGTTTTGGAGCAGGAGCATGGTCTAAGGAAAGCAATGTAAATACGTCAGCACAAGTACTTATGGGACTGAGCTTTAACGGAAAGGACCCCCAATCTGCCGAGTTTACAAAGGCACATGGTAACCTCATCAGCTATATATTAAGCCTTCAGAATGAGGACGGCACCTTCAATTGGCAGAAGACTGAGTCCGGAAGTATTTCGATGGCTACAGAACAGGCAGTCTATGCACTGGCTCAGTACTTAAGGCAGTTAGACGGTAAAAAGAATATTTATGAGTTTTCCAAAGAAGAATATGAGTTTTCACAATTAATCATACCGGATGAGGTTAATTCGGGAGAAGATTTTACATTAAAATTAATTGATGGCAAGGGTCAACCATTAAAAGACAAATGGATAATATTGGAGTGTGGTAATACTTACATTGATCTTACCGATGCAAATGGTGTACTGAAGACAAAAATAAATAAAGCGGGAATTCATAAAATTATAGCTGCAAAGACAAATGAATATGGAAACCCGGAGTATGACCAAAACGGCAACATAAAAGAACTCACCTCTAAAAACATAAAGGTTAAATTACCCGAGATCAAAATAAGCTGTAAAGATACAGTAAAGCCAAAAGAGAGCTTTAAGCTGAGTGTTACGGCAGATGGGAAGCCTCTAAGCGGTGCTCCTATAAAATTTGGATATTATAAATATGAAAATTTGGATGATACAGGAAATAGTGCGTTTCAATTACAAACTACCGATATAAATGGAGAAGCGGATCTTAGCCTTGATGCACCTCCAGGTGAATACAAATTGTTTGTTGCATATAATGAAGTAAACTACATTGCAAAAACAATTACTGTAGCTACCGATAGCCCATATTCATTAACTGGAGTAGAACCGGGTCTTGATATATCATGTGATAATGGATCTACAGCTGTGTTGGATGGGAAAATATATATTTTTAAAGAAAATGAAATTAGATGCTTTGATCCAGTAAAAAATGTCATAAATAAATTGGAAAATCCAACGGAGAGTTTACCCTGGGCCAAGGACAAATTCGTTGTCGGTGAGTCAAATAACGGAATATTTATCCTGGGGCGGAGTACTAACGAAGACTCTACCAATAAAATAGAAGTATATAAGTATGATGAAAAGAATAACAGTATTACAGATATGGGTATACTACCCGGATTTAGTGAAAAAAATATTACATATTATGACTTTTTAAACCACTCATCCTTAAGTATTGACGGTAAAATATACTTTCCCTTAAGGTATGAATATTCTGTTGCTAATTCTGATGGAATAAAGTCTTCTGTTGAAATAATAGAATTTGATCCCTCTGATATGCAAAAATCAGTAAGCATAGCTAGTATACGTAATGAAGATGAAAACTACTGGAAATTTACCGATTGCACTGTCGCTGCATCTGGCCATAAAATATATGTTTTTGGTGGGAATGATAATTCCGATGTTTTAATGATTGATTTAGATTCTAACACCAAGCCTGTTTTGAAAGTTAAAGATTTTATGCCTCTATGCAATTCTTCTGCTGCGGAACTAAACGGGGAGCTATACCTATTTGGCGGTAGAGTTTCTACTTTTGGGTATGATTTTTATTCAACATTGGGTACTCTATATCATATATTCAAATTTAACCCTACAAATAATACTATAGAGCCGGTTTCTTATCTTCCATCACAAAAAATTGAATCAGCAGCCCAAAGGGTTAATGATTCAATATATATTTTGGGCGGTTCGGGTACTAAGGATATCATCAAATTCAATGATACCAGTAAAATCAGCATAAAAATTTCCTCTTCAACCAATACTATAAAAATAGGGGATACTCTAAAGTTAAATTCTTCGGTTTTAGATGGATCCGGTAATACTGTTCAAGGGAAAGATGTCTTATGGAGCAGCTCTAATAATGAAATTGCAAAAATTACCCAGGATGGATTAGTAACGGCTGTAGCTCAAGGAACAGTACAAATTATTGCATATTTAAAAGAAAATAAGCAAATATGTTCCGTTTTTGATTTGAATGTTGCATCAAATAATACTACTCCCACTGTGGAACAAAAAAACGAAGCAACAGTTTATTTAAGAGTAGAAGGGTATAATAATACAATTTTACCAAGAACGAGCATAAAGACTGATATATTTGACTTGAATTCTTACCTGACAAAGCCTACAGGTTCTTCGGCAGCTTCTTCCACCGGTTGGGGAATAGACAAATTCAAACATCCTACGGTGGCACATGCACTGGTAAAGGCACTCAATAGTGCAAATATCAAATATGAATTGCAGGATTATGGCTGGAGCCTGTATATTGCAATGATCAACGGAGAAAGTGAATTTGATCAGAGTGGTACTTCAGGCTGGATGTACAGGGTAAATGATCATATGCCAAATGTTGGTTGTCAAGCAACTGAAATAAAGGACGGCGATGAAATTGTCTGGTATTATGGAACCGGTTTCGACACGGTATATTCAAAGATTCAAACAGACAAAACGGCCATGGTTCCCGGGGAAGAGGTTACAATTACATTAAACGGTATTAAGACTGATATGTCAGGAAACCAATCCGGAGCAACTTCAAAAGAACCTGTATCAGGTGCTACAATTTATGTAAATAATGAGCCCTATAAGGTAGGAGATAAATTTTTAACTACCGACAGTCAAGGTAAAGCAAAGATAAAAATAGACAACCCCGGTACATATGTGTTATCAGCAGAAAAATCGGACAGCCTGGGACAGCGTTTGCTTGTAAGGCCTCAGCCTGTGACAATTACCGTTGCTTCAAACAGCAGCAATGTAAATACAAGTCCTCAAAATAGTATAACCAACGAACCTACAAAAATTCCAGGTACAGAAATTTCTACCGGACCTGATATGGTTCCGGATACTAAAGTAATAACAGTATATGATGAAAAAAGAGGGAAAGCAATCGGTATCCTTTCTGGAGACAGTTTGGACAATTTCAAAAAGTCTATTTCATCAGGTCAAACTAATAAAAGTAATATAGCATCGATTACCTTAATTTCTCGAAAGGATATAAGGGGGTTAAATCTCACAATACCATATTCTGCCGTAGGTTTGCTTGGCAATGCAAAAAATATGTTATTGGAAATAAGGACGGATTTGGGATATCTGACATTTGACAGGAAAGCAATTGACAGTATCATCACTTCTGCTGATAGCAAGGATATTACCATTTCAATTTCCAAGGTAGATATCAATAAACCTAGTAAAGAAATAAAGGATTTGGTTGGCATCCGTCCAGTAAAGGATATCTCTATTAATGCCGGTAACAAAAAAATATCAAGCTTAAACGGTAATATCAATATAAAAATGCCATATGTTTTAGGGGCAGGTGAAGATAAAAACGCTGTTGTAGCATGCAGTATTGATGATTCGGAAAGAGTTAAAACAATATCCGGCATTTATAACTCATCAGCAGGAGCAGTATATTTTAGTGTAAATTCATTAGGAAAATATGCTGTTGGTTATAACAAAGCTACCTTTATTGATGTTAATGATACAGGTTGGTACAAGGATGCGGTGGTTTTCTGTACTGCACGTGGAATTGCGAAAGGAATCGGCAATAATAAGTTCAACCCTGAAGGAATTCTTACAAGGGGGCAGTTTATAGTTATGCTCATGAGTGCCTATGATATAAATACTGATGAAAATGTTGCTGAAAATACTACTGCCAACTTTACTGACGCAGGAAAAACATATTATACTAAATATCTTGCAGCGGCAAAAAGACTTGGAATTGCAAAGGGAGTGGGAGGAAACATGTTTAGGCCGGAAAGCAGCATAAGTAGGCAAGACATGTTTACACTACTATACAATACTCTTTTAAAGCTCGGCAAACTTCCAGAAGCGTTAGAAGGCAAGAATCTTAAAAGCTATAAGGATATTTCGGAAATTTCAGACTACGCAAAGACTGCCATTGAGACATTTGTGTCAAGTGGTGCAGTCGTTGGAAACAATATGCTTGTAAAGCCGAAAGATACTATGACCCGTTCCCAGATGGTTCAGGTTCTCTACAATTTGCTAAGGCATGATTAAGGGGTATGATAAAGGAAAGGAATAACAAGTTATGAGAAAATCCATGAAGGCTATTGTCCAATTTATCATAATTATCATAATTTCAAGCTGTTTTGTTACATCATTTGGTTCAACTAATGATATATTGGATGATGCTATTAATAACACAGCGGAATACCTTCTTAAAACAGTAAAAAATCCTCAGGTGGGTTCTATTGGCGGCGAATGGGTTATATTAGGTCTGTCACGTTCTGGCTTCCATGTGGATGATAACTATTATAATACGTACTATGACTCTTTGGAATCATATGTAAAGGCATGTAATGGTGTACTTCATTTAAAGAAGTACACCGAATATTCCCGTGTTATTTTGGCATTGACCTCTATAGGAAAAGACCCTGCAAAGGTGGCAGGATACAATCTTTTAAATGCATTGGGAGATTACGAAAAGACAATTTGGCAGGGTATAAATGGTCCTGTATGGGCACTGATTGCACTTGACAGCGGAAACTATGAAGTTCCAGCAAACAGTAGTGCCAAAACTCAGGCAACACGGGATTTGTACATCCAGGCAATATTATCCAAGCAGCTTGAAGATGGAGGTTTTAATTTAAGCGGGACAAGTTCTGATCCGGATATCACGGCTATGGCCTTGCAAGCCCTGTCAAAATATCAAAATCGCAGTGATGTGGCAGCTGCAATAGATAAAGCGATAGCATGTCTTTCTAAAATGCAGGGGGAAGAAGGGGGATACTTTAGCTGGGGGACATCCAATTCAGAAAGCGTGGCTCAGGTTATTGTTGCCCTATGTGAGCTTGGTATTTCACTTGATGACCAAAGGTTTGTGAAAAACGGATATACTTTATTTGATAACCTTATGACCTATTATATAAAGAAGGGCGGTTTTCTTCATACCTACAGCAAGGAAGGACTTAATCAAATGGCAACAGAACAGGCGTTTTATGCACTTGTGGCCGCACAGCGGATGAGAGATGGCAAAAAAAGCTTATACCGTATGAGCGAAGAAACAGCATCCCAGGGAGTCCATAATGGGGTAGCTAAGGTAGAGAAAGGACTTCCGGATAAAAGTCCAGATGTGAAATTCATGCCTTTGAAAGCATCCGGTAAAACCTTCGCTGACATTAGTACCCATGTAAATAAGCCAGCCATTGAAGATTTGGCAGCACGAGGCATACTAAACGGAAAAACTGACAAGGATTTTGTTCCTGACGCTACAATGACCCGTGCAGAGTTTGCCACCATTGTTGTGAAGGGATTGGGATTGCCTACTAAGTCAAATAATGTGTTTAACGATGTTCCGGCTGGATCGTGGTATATTTCCTATGTGAATACAGCCTACGCATACGGCATTGTAAACGGTACCTCAGTTGCCAGTTTCAATCCTGCCAGTACAATTACAAGAGAGGAAGCAGCGACCATGATGGCAAGAACGGCAAAGCTATGCGGAATGGATATAAGTGCGGATGCTGGGGAGATAAGAGATATACTTGCACAGTTTAGCGACTATGTAAAAAGCAGTAACTGGGCACAGAGTTCTCTGGCTTTCTGCTACAGTAAAGATATTCTTTCTTCAAATGATTTGGCAATACTGCCTCAAAAAGCAATAAAGCGTTGTGAAATTGCAGAGATGTTTTATAGAATGCTGGAAAAAGCAAATTTACTTTAATGGTGTGATAATAAATGAAAAAAAATGCTGTAAAAATCCTAATAACTTTAATCATTGCCGCAGTATTGGTAATATCGTTTTTTGAGGGCGGAAACGCACCGGGGTCTGGAGATGTTGATGAGACCCCAAAAAGTTCTCCATTCCAGCTTGTAGCTGGATCAACGAACAGACCTGATACTATCCTTAATACAGACCAAATATCAACTGTATTACCGTCGAACAATACTCCAAACGGTTCCTCAAAGCCTTTAAATACACCCTTGGTAAAGAGTATCACAACACCAAGAACAGTCCTCATAAATAGGAGTATGCCAAGTGGAGAAAAGGGATTACTTACCTCAGAAGAAAAGCTTAATCTGACTGCGGAAATTCCAAAAGGTACTAAAGAGAGTGTAGAGCCAGGTAATATAGGTTATTCTCAATCAAAGGGAATGAAAATTGATTCTGATACTGGTAAAGATAAGTACCTCACTAATCCAGTGCCAAAGGGTAAGCCTATTCCAGTGGAACCGCAAAATGTAAATATATCAGATAAGATACATACCTGCACGCTCACTGTGAGATGTGACACCATTCTTAAGAATATAAAACGGCTGGACCCTGAAAAAGTGGAACTGGTTCCTGGTGATGGTGTTATCTTTGGGAAAAAAGAAGTTGCTTTCTATGAGGGAGAGAGCGTATTTAATGTTCTTTTAAGGGAAATGAAGGGGAACAAGATACACATGGAATTTGTAAATACACCCATATACAATAGTGCTTATATAGAGGGTATAGGTAATCTTTATGAGTTTGACTGTGGAGAGCTTTCAGGCTGGATGTACAAGGTCAACGGTTGGTTTCCCAATTATGGCTGTTCTCGTTATCAGTTAAAACAGGGAGATGCTATTGAATGGGTTTACACCTGTGATTTGGGCAATGATGTGGGTGGACACAGTGCTATTGGAGGTTAGGGTATGAATAAAGCATTCGCAGGATATCATCCGATAATAAACTTTTTATATTTTACCCTTGTGCTATTTTGTTCCATGTTCTTTATGCATCCAGTTTGCCTGGCAATTTCGCTTTCTTGTGCTTTTACCTATTCAGTGATGTTAAAAGGAAAAAAAGCTTTGGTTTTTAACCTTAAATATATGTTACCGATGATTATAGTTGCTGCACTTATCAATCCTGCGTTCAATCATGAAGGCGTAACCATTATCACTTATCTCAAAAGCGGCAATCCTCTGACACTGGAATCAATAGTCTATGGTATAGCAGCATCCACCATGATCTTTACAGTATTATGTTGGTTTTCCTGCTACAATGAAATCATGACTTCTGATAAGTTCATATACTTGTTTGGACGATTAATACCTGCATTATCCCTTATTCTTTCCATGACGCTGCGTCTTGTACCAAGATTCAAGGCACAGTTAAAGGTCATATCCAATGCACAAAAGTGTATTGGACGGGATGTGTCCAATGGTGGAGTCCTAGCAAGAGCAAGGCATGGCATTAAAATATTGTCGATTATGGTTACCTGGGCATTGGAAAATGCCATTGAGACAGCAGATAGCATGAAAAGCCGCGGATATGGACTAACAGGCCGTACAGCCTTTTCCATATTCCGTTTTGACCAAAGAGATAAAAGAACATTATGTGTCATTGGGGGCACGGGTTTATATGTGTTGATTGGTTTCTTTATAGGATCACTTAAGTGGCGGTACTTCCCATCCATGAAGGGCACAAGGTTAACAAACTACTCTTTAAGCGTTTTGGTTGCATATTTTTTACTAGGAATATGGCCGATAGCAATTGAACTTTGGGAGGAAAGAAAATGGAAACTTTTAAAATCGAGCACCTAACATTTACGTATCCTGGTAGGTCCCAACCGGCCTTGAAGGATATATGCCTTGGCATCGAACAGGGGCAATTTGTGACCATCTGTGGAAAATCTGGCTGCGGAAAAACAACCCTTCTTCGTCTTCTTAAAAGTTCTCTTACTCCCCACGGTGTCATAGAGGGAAAAATACTTTATGAAGGTGTACAGATTGAACTTCTTAACCATAGATCGCAAAGTGAAAAAATCGGATTTGTTCTACAAAGTCCCGACAATCAGATTGTTACAGACAAGGTGTGGCATGAACTGGCCTTTGGTTTGGAAAGCCTTGGCTATGAAACACAAGAAATACGTACAAGAGTGGCTGAAATGAGTTCATTTTTCGGAATACAATCATGGTTCCACAAAAGTGTTACCGAACTATCCGGTGGTCAAAAACAACTTCTAAATCTAGCTGCAATCATGGCAATGCAGCCCTCAGTACTTATACTGGATGAACCTACAAGTCAGCTTGATCCTATTGCTGCAAACGACTTTTTAAAAGCAATAGAAAAAATAAATCGGGAGCTTGGAATAACAATACTTCTCACAGAGCATCGACTGGAAGAAGCTTTACCAATTTCGGACAGGGTTATTGTTTTGGACAAAGGGCACGTAATAGCCGACGGAACACCTAAGGTTGTTGGAAAAAAGCTAAAGGAACTTGGGCACCAAATGTTTATGGCCATGCCTGCTCCTATGCGGGTTTATGCCCATATTGATAATGATCTTGAGTGTCCGGTTACAGTGAGAGAAGGAAGGAATTGGCTTAAGCAAATTGCAGAAAAAAGAACCATTAACGAAGCTGCAATACCATATGACTCTTTGCAGAAATCTGTCAATGAATCTGCTATAGATCCTGTAATTGAAATAAAAGAAGTGTGGTTTAAGTATGACAAGTATCTGCCAGACGTGGTAAAAGGCCTGACTCTTAAAATCTATCCAGGCAAGGTTTATGCCATTGTTGGAGGCAATGGTACTGGTAAGACTACCAGCCTTTCTTTAATATCAGGTATATTAAAACCATATCGAGGAACGGTGAAGATATGTGGACGGCTGCTTTCAGATATTACTGATTATGAGAAATACAATGGACTTCTAGGCATATTGCCTCAAAATCCTAAGGCTCTGTTTGTAAAAAAAACAGTTGAGCTGGACCTACTTGAGATGTTTGCAGGCAGAAAAGTATGTAAAGATCAGCAAAAATACCTTATTGCGGAAGTGTCGAGGTTTTGTGAGCTTGATGGTCTTCTTTCAATGCATCCCTACGATCTATCAGGAGGCGAGCAGCAGCGTGCTGCCATAGCAAAGGTGCTTCTTGGCAGGCCCAGGATACTGTTATTGGATGAGCCTACAAAGGGCCTTGATGCATACTTGAAAGAAAAATTGGCGGGAATATTAAAGAGCCTTATAGCTTCTGGAACAACGGTAGTTATGGTATCCCATGACATTGATTTTTGTGCCCGCTATGCCGACTGCTGCGGGATGTTCTTTGATGGAAGCATAGTAAGCGAGGACACGCCCCACCGCTTTTTCTCGGGAAAGAACTTTTATACCACTACCGCAAACCGTATGGCACGAAACCTGCTTTCCACAGCCATCCTTCCAGAAGATATTATTATGGCTTTGGGCGGCGAGGTCGATGAACCAGCTAAAATGCCAGCTGTGGGCGAAAATGGGCTGTTTATACCTAGTAACATTGATGTTAATCATAAACAGGTGAAGCCTTCTTTAAGCCATAAAGGAAATGAGCACAAGCTTTCCAAACGTACACTTGCAGCTATGGCTATGATACTATTAGCCATCCCGTTAACAATATATGTGGGAATCTACTTCTTGGGTGACAGAAAATATTACTTTATCAGTCTAGTTATCATTTTAGAAACTATGCTGCCCTTTGTCTTAGTTTTTGAGAGGAGAAAGCCTCAAGCAAGGGAACTTATAGTTATCTCTGTTCTCTGTGCTTTGGGAGTTGCTGGGCGTGCTGCATTTTTCATGCTGCCTCAGTTCAAACCTGTGGTAGCTATAGTCATTATTTCTGGTGTTTGCTTTGGAGGTGAGACAGGATTCCTTGTTGGAGCCGTAACAGGTTTTGTTTCCAATATGTTTTTTGGACAGGGGCCATGGACTCCATGGCAGATGTTTGCATTTGGGATAATTGGTTTTCTAGCAGGTATTCTTTCTCAAAAGGGATTTTTGATGAAATTAAGAAGCTCACTGTGTATATTCGGCGGCTTTGCAACATTTTTAATATATGGAAGTGTCATGAACACTGCTTCGGTTATAATATGGCAGGCAAAGCCTACAACGAATATGTTTATTTCTTCATATCTCATGGGAATTCCTTTTGATCTCATACATGCATTGGCAACAGTTTTTTTTCTCTTGGTTATTTCTGTCCCAATGATAGAAAAATTGGAGAGAATAAAGATAAAATATGGATTGATTGAGTAGAATCTTTTATAATTAATGTTTTGTGCGGAGGTATAATGATACCAGAAAATTGTACAGACAAATACAAAAAAATAAGTTAGAATTATGCTATGGAAAAGAGAAGAAATTATAGACCGGAAGAAAAAGCAAAAATCGTACTTGAGGTCTTAAGGGAAGAAAAAACGCTAACCGAAATAGCTGCATATTACGAAGTGCATCCTAACCAGCTTAGCCGGTGGAAAGCGGAATTCATCCAGAATGCAGGCAGAGCCTTCAGAAAAGAAACTGATGAAATGGAAAAGGTCAAACAGTCCCATGAAAAGGAAAAGGACGAGCTTTTAAAGCAGATAGGACAGCTCTCATATGAAGTGTCCTGGCTTTTAAAAAAATCTAGCCAATTCCTGTACCCGAAAAGACCGGGTAGAAATGATTGAAAAAGAAAATGAAAAATTAAGCATATCAAAGCAGGCTGAGTTGCTTACAATCAACCGTACAAGCCTGTACTATATACCTGTGTCCATAAGCCAAGAAGAGTTATATATCAAACGAAAAATAGATGAGCTATATACAAACACCCAGACTTAGGTTACCGTAGGATGACAATATTCTTAAACAGGGATTTTAACATCAGGATCAACAGAAAGCGTACACGCAGATACATGAGAGAAATGGGGCTTCATGGATTTTGTCCTGGACCGAATCTTAGCAAAAGGTTACACGTTAAATACCTTTACCCATACTTACCTCGAGGCTTGAAAATTGATCACCCAAGCCAGGTATAGTCAGCTGATATAACTTACTGCAGGATGCATCATAGATTTATGTACATGGTTGCAATTATAGATTGGTATTCACGCTATATAGTAGGATATTCACTTTCAAATACCCTTGAAATGGGTTTTGTAATAGATACTAATAAAAAGCATAGGGCACCGGAAATAATTAGTAGTGATCAGGGAGCACAATTCACAAGCGAGAAATACATAAACCTTTTAAAAGGGAATTCTATCAAAATTTCTATGGATGGAAAGGGACGAGTACTAGACAATCAACGGATAGAGCGATTTTTTAGGTCATATAAATGGGAGAAGCTTTATCATACTAGATCCCAATTAAAGCAGATTACAAAGGACTATATAGAATACTATAACAATATAAGACCACATGAATCCTTGAGTTATGAAACACCAGCAGATATTTATTTTAATGTCAGAGGTATTTAGACGGCTATTTAGGGCCCATTCCGCGAAGCGGCGAAATTTTGAAAAGCAGCTACAGACATTGTCAAAGAATTGAAACATTCTGCTATTGTGAAGTAGCAGGGTTGAAAGCCGATGGGGGTAAGTAGGTTAGTTTGTTGGAAAGCCGGATGAAGCGAAAGTTTCCTGTCCGGTTTGGAGCAGGGGAAAAGCCTGAGATTACTTCAAAGGCTTACCTATGGCTATCACGGATTTATAAGGGTGAGGCTATGAAGACTATTTTGCTTCACGGTAGTTTTATATTGCGAACTTGCGATTATTTATAACATTAAAATATTTATGAAAGCCTATTGACTTTGACGTCGTGTCTTCCATTACAATAATTTCAGAAAGGAGGCGAACAGATGAAACTGATGACAATCAGCGAAGTTACAAAAACTTTTAATGTTTCAACAAGAATGCTTCGATATTACGATGAAATTGGACTATTGCCCAGCACTCGCAAGCAAGACTATGCGTATCGTGTGTATGATGAGTTTGCTATAAGACGCCTGCAACAGATTATCACACTGCGGAAACTTCGTATTTCGTTGAAAAAAATCGCTTTAATTTTTAATGATATCAAGCAAACAAAAATTATTGAAATTTTTCAGGAAGGTATAGATGAGCTTGATGATGAGATAACTGCACTTCAAACAATAAGGGATATTTTGAGTATATTTATTACACGATTAAATTCAGTGGTGCACACACACATCAAACTTGACATGCTCGATGATGCTGATATCATGAGTGTTATTCAAACGCTTAGTCTTTCAAAAATTAATTTTAAGGGGGAGTGCTCTGTGGACGACCTAAACAAAGCAAATGAAACTTTATCAACTTTAAAGAATGTGCGTATTATTTATCTACCCCCTTGCACCGTTGCGGCAAGCCACTATTTTGGCGAAAATCCCGAAGATAATGCAGGGAAACCACTCAATGAATTTATTAGAAGCATTGAGCTTCAAAAAATAAAACCCGATTTGAGAATGTTTGGGTTTAATAATCCTTCGCCAACTGGTAATGAAACATATGGTTATGAATTGTGGGTAACCATTCCTGATGATTTGGATGTGCCATCTTCGTTACAAAAAAAATCCTTCGAGGGCGGCTTGTATGCAGCTCATTGTATCAAGATGGGTCATTTCCACGAATGGCATCTTCTTGATCAATGGGTTATGAACAGTAGCGAATATGAATATGATGCACGGGAACCACTCGGAATGAATGGTTGCTTAGAAGAGCATCTTAACGCATATTCATATTTTGCAGGTAATGAAAAGGCAAAACAATTTATTCAACTCGATTTGCTGACACCGATAAAGATAAAATAAACGTCTGTGATTTGCCAAATAAGCAAATTGCACCGATAGGAGAAATGATTACTATGCCAAAAGCAGCAAGTGAAATTCAAAAAGAAAGAAGAAAAGAGATTGAAGAAAAAGCAAGTGCATTATTAGAAAAATGCTCTGTTTTAACCCTTGCATCCATCAATGAAAATGGATATCCTCGAATTTGTGCAATTTCAAAGCTGAAAGCAACAAAATTCTCTGATATTTATTTTATTACTTCAAAACGCTCTGAATTAAATGGTAAAGTAACCCATTTCGAAAAAAACAGTAAAGCAAGTGTTTGTTATACGTTGGGTGGAGATAGTGTTACTTTGATTGGAAATGTCGAATTTGTTGATGATAGGGAATTGCAAGAACAGCTTTGGAATGAGTCTCATAGAAAATTTTTCAGCAAAGGCATTGTTGATCCAAAATTCCGTTTACTAAAGTTTCGCACAATAGAAGCGACTTTTTGGATAGAGGGTAAATTTAGAACTTGCAAGTATAATTGATTATTAGAATACTCTTTACCTCTTACACTTTATATTAAGTGAAACAATGTGGCTGATGTGGGTTCCTAAATGGCTGCGTCCGTCTCTGGTTTCGCGGGACACCTGGCCTTCACATATCAATACACGCCCGTTAAAGTGCGGGTAGAAGACCATGAAGAATTGCTTCGAGATCATCCCAAGTTGAAGAACCGCACTACACCGTTTCGCCGGCCGCAAATCGACTTTTACGGGTATTCCTTTGGGTTCCGGCTCAAGCAGTGTCGGGCATGTACACGATATAAAATCTCATGCAGACCCGATGCGTCCTATGTCGTGTTATTGGAGATGTGCCCTTAAGAAATTTTCAAGAATTAGCATAAAATGTGGAGGTTAAAATGTTAAGAAGTTCTGTGATTTTTTTATTCATATGTTCATTGTTTTTGATAAACCTACTTTCAGTTTGTCAAAGTGGGCCAGATTGGGAGGTATCTCAAGGCTCTGTAGCTATAATGGAGATTTCTTCATTTTTTGCTAGTGCATTTATGATACTTGGAACAATAACTTTTTTGATAAAAATAAAGCAGTATATAAATATAAAAAGTAGAGTTAAGATTCTTTTTGTTATTTGGTACTTTATCTTACTTGCCTCATTTTTAGTGATTTTTAAAAATGGTGGACCAATTGATGCTTTTAGATTTAACAGCCCAGAATTACATGAGAAGGTAGGTATCTTTAATCTTTTAGGAATTATTATTAGTTTATTTTTTCTTCTTACACTATTTAGAACGTTTAGTCAAAAAAATAAAAGGCAGGAGAATTAGTAACACGTAGGTATTCTGTATAATAGGAATTGCGTTATGTGTGTAAATTAAATATTAGTATGTAAGCCAATTTTGAGTTTAGAAGCTTACGTCCTGTCAGCCTCTGAACTTCGAAGGCGTGCGATTTTAAATAACAATGCATACAAGGGTAGAAATGAATTACGGGTAGCTCAGCAAACCTTTTCGGGGACATAAGAGCTATGTAACCCCTCAAAGGCTTCTTGTATGCTGACGATATATAAAATCGCGTGTAAATTAAAACATAAAAGGACTTCGATGGGGTTAATATTATGCTCAAAAAGTTGTTATCACAAATCATTGTAAATATAGGTATTATTTTAGTATATGCTTTGTTTGGGTTATTTATACCAATTATGATTAATGTGGAAGGCACAAACTTTTTACTGTTTACTTGGATTATAAGTCCTATTGTTGCAATAATACTAGTTTCTTTTATATTAATTCGATTAAACATCTCAAAAGCCAAAGCCTATATAATAGGGGCGTTTGTATTAAATATTATTTATATATGTATTTATACGTGGCTTGAGAGTTTAAAACCAAGAGTTAGTATTGAAGGAGACCTATTTGATTTCGACTTCAGAGGCTTAGTTCTCATAGTATTTGGTATTGGACAAATAATTGGATTAGTATTTACTTTTTTGTATTTTAGTATTTTGAAAATAAAAAGTAACCAGTAGATTTATAGCATACTGAAGCTATTTTATAAGAGGCTTACGTCCTGTCAGCCTCTGGACTAGGAGACACGCATCTTTACATATACATGAGTAGAATGAATCACAGGTCGCTCGTACATCCTTGGTGCAGATATTATTGCGGCACTTTTAATTTGATTTGCAGATGTTAAAACAATAGAGTTTTTGTAAAGCTATTAAAATCTTTTAGAATGGAGTAATCGTATGGGCTATGATTTACATATAACAAGAAAAGAATTTTGGTGTGAGGAAGGACAAGATATTACCGCTGATGAGTGGATTAAGTTTGTTGAAAGCAATTCAGAGTTTTCTTTTGATCATGTAAATGGTCAATACTTTGCTATTTGGAAACACAATAGTCAACAGGAATATTGGCTTGATTGGTTTGAAGGTAATATCTATACAAAAAATCCTGATGAGATTTTAATTTCTAAAATGATTGAAATAGCAAAGTATTTTTGTGCCGTAGTCCAAGGTGATGATGGTGAATTATATGATGGAAATAAAAAGGAAGAAGTGGTTAATGCAACAAAGAAAAAAAGTATATCATGGATAGAAAAGATTTTTGGTAAAAATAAATAATGACATTAAGCTTTTGAGGTAAATTTTTTAATAAAAGAGAGCTATGACTTGGAGGTCTTGAGCAGGGGAACGCCATCTGGTGCATCCTGAAACACAGCAGTGAATGCAAAGACCCATATACAGTCTGAGGGTAAAGTTCGTACAATTTGTGCTGAAAAAATTTTATCGATTCTTTCAAGAAAAAGCAAAGATCTAGTTGACTCTCTAAGTATTTCCGACTCATACAGGATTAAGAAAACTATAGATAATCAAACATCGTACATTCTTGCCTTCCGATGTAAAGAATTGGGCATTCTAATTGGTTTTGGCGGGCATAGTAATTTCTCAATCAATACTGTTAAAGAACTAAATCAAAATCCCGAATACATTATTTTGATTTTGGTACAGTAATTTCATTATAGCAGTGGGGTATTATTTGACGGATATGCCCAAAGAAGGTTTACTCAAGATTCTACTGACCTTAGCATTTACGCATACCGTGAGTCAAATCAATACAATGATGAACTCAGCAATTCGCATTTTATTAGCAATAAACGTTTCCAAAGAATCATATTCTTCTTTTGCTAAAAAGCAAGATGGATGTTATTAGAAGAAGTGATGAATTAATGTGCAAAATAATGGAAATTGTGGAAATTGACATAGAGAAATATAAACACACTAGAAATCCATTATACACCACACATGAAATTGGTTGAATATTGCTTAGATATAGTAGTTAAGTGTGCTGATTAGGGTGCTTGAATCGCTGAATCCATTCTATAAGCTTGATTTGTAGCAAACTGGTATAGTTGACATTAATATCATATAATGCTATGATTAATTTATGACATTATTTACATTAGGAGGTATAATTATGAATAAGAGGTTAAAGTCGTTTTGTATGTTTTTTCTAGCAATATCAATGGTTTGTTTTAACTTTTTACCAGTCAGTGCCACTGATGTACCCCCTTCTAAAGTAATTTTAAGCTTTGACAGATCTAATGCAACTGTTGGGGAGATCATTACTGCTAATATCAACGTGGAAAACATTTCTAACTTCTCTGGAATCCAAT
Organism: Pseudobacteroides sp.; assembly: GCF_036567765.1. Taxonomy (NCBI): domain Bacteria; kingdom Bacillati; phylum Bacillota; class Clostridia; order Eubacteriales; family Oscillospiraceae; genus Pseudobacteroides; species Pseudobacteroides sp. The sequence continues at coordinate 49,939 of NZ_DATCTU010000008.1, read as the reverse complement.
TCCACTTAGAGTATGATCCTACAGTTTTACAAGCAGTAGATCTAGTGACAGGACAGCCATATCCAGAAAGAGTTAATTCAATAAATTTTGAGAACAAACTAATGGGAGAGATTTTGTTAAACAGTGCTTATTACCCATATGAAGCAGCTGTGTTTGATCATTCCAATGGCACAATAGACGCTATGAGGGGATATATGTATCTGGCTGGTTACAGAGATGGTGGTATAGCTGAAACTACCGGGATTGTTTCAAAGATAGGCTTTAAAATACTGCAGGAAGTAAGCACTACGGTTACGCTCGAAAACTGTCCCACTCTATCAAATCCTATAGATGGTACAATGATTGCAAACTGGTATGGTGAGATGGTTACGTCCGGCTATGTAGTAGAACAATATGGTAACATAAACTAATCTGATAAATGTTTTTAACTTTAGCAGGGTTGGGGTACTTTTGATGCAGAATTTTTAATGAAGATCAAAGAAGACACCATTTACCATTTTAGCTAAATATTGGATTAAACACTTTAAAATAAGTAATCGTGTAATAATTTTGTGATATTGATGTAACAAAACTGTAAATATTATATACGTCATAAAACGATCCCGAAGGCTGTATATTCTAGTGTAACTTAATTAATTAGTTTTAAGAAGGAGATGATTTATTAATGAAAAAGTTTATTTCTGGGATTACAGCTGCGGCCATGCTACTTACTATATCAACCGGTGCTATTGCATGTAAAGGAAACTTTCAGGTAAAAAACGCTGCTCCTAAAAAGCTGGGTGATCAAGGCTTAAAGTTTTCTAAAAAACCCGTTAAAGAGCTTGACGCTGAGGCACAGGCAAAAATACAGGCTTTGAAGGATGCCTTCAATAAAGAGGTAGCACCCTTAAACGAGCAGTTAAAAATTGTCACAGCCGATTTGAACGCTGCAAAGGCAGCAAATCCTGTAGATTCCGCTAAGGTTACTGCACTCAAAGACCTTATGTCATCAATAAAGAAGGAAATCGGCACAAAGCAGGCGGCTTTGGCTAAAGAAATCGAGAAGGTAATGTTGACAGCGGAGTATGGTGCTGATGCTGTTGCTAAAATCGAAGCAGCTAAAGCAGCATACGAAAAGGATATTGCTCCATTAAAGGAAAAGCTTAATACTTTAGATAAAGATCTGGATGCAGCTCTTAAAGCTACAACAGTTGACAAAGAAAAGGTTAAAAGCTTGAAAGATCAGATCAAAACTGTTTGCAAAGATATGACTGATAAGAAAAAGGCTTTAAATTCATCCATTGAAAAAATTAAAATGATAGCAAAGTATGGTGCTGACGCAGTAGCCAAATTGGAAACTGCTAAAGCAACATATGATAAGGATGTTGCTGCTGTAAACGCAAAAATCAAAACTGTTAATGCAGATTTGAAAACAGCTCTTAAAACAAAGCCTAAGGACAAAGCAAAAATCAAGTCTTTGAATGATCAGCTTTTTAAGCTTTACAAAGAGTTTAAAGATAAGAAGACAGCTTATGATGCCTTGGTTAAGAGCATCAAGACTACTGCTTCAGCTGCTAAAAAAGCTTAAGCCCGATCAAAAATTGGCTTTACATAAAAAACAGGTTACCATGGTTATAGGTAACCTGTTTTTATTGTATGTCAATCCGGAACTTAAACAACAGTGTTGAATTTAGATGCAAGCATTATTACATCCGACATATTTATGGCTCCGTCTTTATTCAGGTCATATGCATCAACATATTTTGAATCACCACGGACTGAATTAAATACTTTCGCCAAAATAACGACATCTGCCATGTTTATGGCACCGTCATGGTTTAAGTCAAGACTGTTTGCAGGTGTTGGCGTTGGTGTAACAGTTTGTGTGAATTCATATAAATTTGGCGGCAGTTCATCCAGCGTAATTACATATTGGCTGTTGTAGATAGTATTGAGAAGTTTCGGATCATTTTTGCTTGGACTGGTAATAAACTCACCATACCATGGGCAGAAATACAGCCACCAAGCACCTTCATTAACCATGTTCTGAATATCGGGAATAACGTCATTTTCAGTCATTGCAACCATCTTTGTATCGTTTGTGTAATTTACAAGTTTAAGAAATGCTGTTGTAGCTGCACTTGTTTTCCATGTATAAGGTGATCCTTCATACTTATCATATGCAACGATATCTACATATTTATCTCCAGGATACCATTGTGCTGAATTTGCATTTAGATAAAGATTTACTTCCCATATAGCATTATGAATACCATACTTTTCAGTTAGTGTAGTGTAAAGAAGTTTCCATAGCTCTTTGTAAACCTCCGCACCACCGGTACCCCACCAGAACCATGCTCCTGAGCCATCGGTGTTGTTGTTGCCTTCTGCTTCATGGAAAGGGCGCAGAAGCACAGGAACATTTGCCTCCTGAAGAATGAGGAGCTGTTTGGCAAGATCATCAATTGCAAGCATCAGGTAAGCGTATTCCTTTGTTGATTTATCTAGACAGTTTGCCGTGTTAAAGCTTTTTGTCGGCTTATATGTACATTTTGTCCAATCCAATTTATCACCGATTTTATAGCTTGTAAAATCAGATGGAACATTGATATGCCAACATGCTGTTGCAATTCCGCCTTTCTCTTTTACCCAGTCGATGATGCGATTTGTTGTACCGTCTTCCCATCCGTATAGAGGATTGTAATTCATAAAATCAAAGCCTCTGATTGCAGGCAATTTGCCTGTTTTATCATATATGTAATCAAATTCCAATTCCATATTTCCGTTATTTCCGCCGCCGTAAATTTCTTGTTGACCGGAAATAATTTTATTGCCGTATACACTGGTGAGGTATTTTTTAAGAGCCTTTGTTTCAGAAGTTGCTTTAGTATCACATGTAGCCGGGTCGATTTTAAGATCTGGCATGTCTGCATAGTCAAATTTCACTTTATCATAAAGTATATAGCCCCAGCTTCCGGAAGTGCCGATCTCAATTTTTGCTGTACCTGCTTTAAGAAAGAAAAATCCAAAACTGTAATCAATCCATCCATTTTTATTTGGAATATAGAAATCGCTGTATGATACGCCGTTGACGGTAACAGCCTGAAGCCTGGTTTCGCCCTCTTTTCCTAAATACATCCAACATCTTGTTTTAAGCTCATACATAGCGTCTTTAGGAACATTTACCTCCAGCGATATTGTACCTGCATTGGTTGCCCAAACAAATCCGTTTCCCGAGTACCCAGGATAATTAGTCCCATAGACATTGGTAACGACAACAGCACCGTTGCTGAGAGTACAAGCTTCCGCTTCAACATCTACAGGTACTGAATTGGCTGCCTGAACTGTTGCAGGCATGGTTAAAAGTACTGAACAAGCCATTGTAATGGCTGTTAACAAAGACAGTACTCTTCTAAAAAATTCCCCCATATTTTACATACACCCCTTTAAGAAAATTATGGTTTTTAGTTTCTTATACTATTATTTAAATTATATCATATGGTAATTAATAATGAAAAGATTGTCAAACGGTGAAAAAGTGTTAAATAAAATAATACTTCTAATATGCATATGAAGAATCTAAGGTGTAATTTTTACTTAAAAATCTATATTAATGAATTTGACATAAATTATATGTTAAAATATAACTAAATAAATTACGATAAAAATCTTACATTACGGCGAGCATGTAACCAACGATTCAAGGATACGTGCGAAAACGGAATGTAATCGATTTTTCGTAATTTATATATTAAAGCACGAATGATAAATCTTTTAATATTTCAGTTTATCTAAGTTTTAGTTAAGGAGGAGTTATAATGTTTCACAAGAAAAATCTATTTGTTATATTATTGATAGTATCAGCATTAATTACCGGCTTGTTTGTACCTGTAAACGCAGATGGGGCAGGGAACTCCATTTCCGGCTATGTAAACAGCGGTTTTACATACCCTGTATCTGCTGCCCAGCTTATCCTTTCAGGGACCAGAGTAGAAATATCCGGCACAGGGTTATGGGCCTTAAGCGATGAAAATGGCTACTTTACAATTCCTAATGTTCCTGCAAACGCAAACGGCTACGTGATAAAATTTATAAAGACAGGATACCTTTCAAGAAGCTCACAAAGCATTCAGTTAACAGGTAGTTTGCAGCTGGGAACCGAGAGTTCACCGATATACTTATGGCCTGGAGATTTTAATGGCGACGGTTCTTTAAATATGTCGGATATAATACTTATGGCACAGGTATTCAACGCAGTTAAAGGTGATGCGAAGTATAAGGCAGATTATGATTTAAATAAAGATAATGCTATCAACATGACAGACCTGATTCTTATAGCCGCCAATTTTAATAAAGTTTCGTCAGAGTATCCCGTAATAATTGCAAGCTATATAACATCAATACCTTCAGGTACTCCAACTTCAACTTATACTCCAACTTCAACCTACACTCCAACTTCCACAAATACTCCAGCTTGGACTCCGACTCCAACCAAATCACCAACACCTACAATACAAAATGTTATGCCGTCTTTAGTTAAAACAGAAGACTCACTAATGACATATTCAGGGCTTACAAGCGTATCATACGGAGGATATTTAAACGGAGAATCCTTTCAGCAGGATGGAATAGTATCTTACAATGGATACCAGTATTCAGCCTTCTGGAACACAAACAAGCATGTTGTAATGTGCAGAAGGAAATTACCGAACGGCGAGTGGGCAAAATTCGAATTTACAGACCACCCTCTGTCAGCCGTTGACGCACATAACACAATATCTATAGGAATTTGCCCTCAGGACGGAACAATTCACCTTGCTTTTGACCACCACGGCAATGACCTTCACTATCGTGTATCGGTACCAGGCCTTGCTGCAAACCCTCAAAACTTTACATGGAATGCGTCAACTTTCGGTGCAGTTACCAGCAGTCTCATACCTGGTAATAAAATAACACTTGTTACATACCCAAGATTTATAACAACACCGTCCAACAAGCTTCTCTTTGAATACAGATATGGCCAGAGCGGAAGCGGAGACCAGTATCTGTTGGAGTATGACGGATCAACTAAAAAATGGACTTCCTTAGGTAAATATATAGATGGGATATCCCAGAATAATAATGCCTACGCCCATGGCATTACCTATGACAAAAACGGCAGGCTCCATGAAACCTGGTGCTGGCGTGAAACCCCTGATGCAACAACCAACCACGATCTTATGTATATTTATAGTGACGATAACGGCCGTACCTGGAAGAATAATGCCGGAACAACCGTAGCAGTTACCGGTTCAAGTTTTGTGAATAAAAATACGACGGGGGTCAAGGTTTGGACAATTAATCAAAACAGGGGGCTTATCAACCAGGAAGCACAAATGGTGGATAATAACGGGCAGATACATGTTCTTTTATCCCATTTGCCTGATTCCCAGGCTGACGACTCCAATTTTACCAACGCAAGGAACAAGACTGTTTACTTCCATTATTGGAGGGATGCAAGCGGTGTATGGCACCGAACAAACACTACTTTCCCTTCAGTCTTAAACTTCAGAGGCAAGCTGGCATTTTCAAAATCAAACAATATTTACGCAATACTGCCAAATCTTCGAATTGCCGCAGCATCAGCATCGTCAAATTGGAGTGATTGGAAAATGATCAGTACAGAGTATCAGGATAAGTTTTTCTCAGATCCCCTGGTTGATTACGGAAGGCTTAGAGAAGAAGGGAATACATTGACCCTGTTCTGTCCGAAGCCAAGTTCACCCAACATATACAACCTGACTTTTACAATAAATTAAACATTTCCTTATATAGCCCGTTATTCAAAAGGAGTTCTTCATGGGTGCCGGATTCGGATATTCTGCCGTTTTCAAGTACGAATATTCTCCGGCATCTTTTTATTGTAGATAGGCGATGAGCTATTATGATCCTTGTAACCTTTTTATCAAAAAGGTCGAGGGTATTTGATATGGCCTCTTCGGTGATGGTGTCAAGGTTGCTTGTGGCCTCATCCATAATTAGAACATCAGGCTTTAGCAAGAAGGCCCTGGCAATAGCAATTCGCTGCCTTTGACCACCTGAAAGGTTTGAACCGTTTTCCTCTATGTAGGTTTCATACTTTAGTGGCAGCTTCTCAATAAACTCATGACAGTTTGCATGTTGAGACGCTTCCATCACTTCCTCCATGGAGGCATGAGGATTGCCAAGTCTTATATTATCTGCTATTGTGCCGCTTAGAAGAAACACATCCTGGGATATGAATGCAATTTTTTTCCTGATAGTCTCTAAAGGTATATTTCTTAAGTCAATTCCACCGATCTTTATTGTGCCCTTCTCTGGAAGGTAATAATTCATAATCAGCCTTGCAAGTGTTGTTTTTCCCGATCCGCTGCCACCTACAACAGCAACCTTGTCTCCCGCATTTATGTGGAGGGACAGATTTTCTATTACAGGCCGTTTATATCCGTATCTAAATGTTATGCTGTCTATATCAATATCCTCCGACAAGGTGTCAGGTATTACACTTCTTTCAGGGTCTATGTATTTTTCCCCTTCTATTTCTAATATTTCCCCAAGCCTGCTTGATGCAGCTGCAGCTGTTTGTATCTCCGATGACAGGTCAATGAGATTTTTGACAGGGGTAAGAAAGTATTGGAGTAATGCATTAAAGGCAAGAAGATCGCCGGTAGACATCTTTCCTGTAGAAATCTCAATAATACCGAACCAAAGTATCAATATGGTACCAAGACCATTGATGGCAGATGTAAGGGTAGTCAGCACAGAGTAGAGTATGCTGCCTTTATATACTTTTTTTATGAGATCGTCAAAGTTTTTTTCCGCAGTCTTATCAGTCTCATTTAAAGCATTGAATGACTTTAATGTTTCAACACCATTTAAGCTCTCAACAAGATGAGAGGTAAGATGTGCATTGCTTTCCATCTGAAGCGTGTTTATTTTTCTTAGGGGCCTTATAAAACACAACACAGTTATTCCATACAGCACCATGATGCATAATGTTATAAAGAAGAGAAACCTATTTGACATAAACAGAATAACTCCGCCAGCTATAGCAAGAACTGTGTCGATGGAAAGGGTGAGGGTTATGCCTGATATGGCTTCACGGATTTTCGAGGCATCCATGAACCTGGATATTATCTCGCCGTCCTTCCTGGAAATAAAAAAGCTCATGGGAAGCCTTAATACATGCTTAAAATAGCTCAGCATAAGCTCTTTATCTATCTTTAATGCCAATTTGGTAACCATAAGGCTTCTTAATATCCCTAAAAGGAGCTGGAAAAAGAAAATACCGATAAAGAAAAGGGATACGTAAGTAAGCTGATTAAATACCCCTTCTCCGATAACCGTATCAAACAAATACTTCATATAATAGGTGCTTAATATTCCAAGCCCTGTAAATACAAAGGATATCAAAACAATAATAAAAATGGAGAGCTTAAGTACTTTAACTATGGATGCTATCAACCCAAATAAAGCCCTGTTGTTACTTGTTTTTATGTCAAGGCTATCTCCCGGCTTTAAGGATATTACCCTTCCCGTATAAACATCATAAAAAAGGGAAAGTTTCTCCCTGACAACTCCTTTAGCAGGGTCCATGAAAGTTATACTGCTATCATCTATTTTATAAACCACAACATAGTGCTCAAGCTTTTTACCGTCATTGTCTTTTATCACATGTGCAATCAGCGGAAATTCCTCATTTACCAACTGCTCAAGCTGAGCTTTAAGGCCCTTTGCAGTAAACCCAAGTCTTTGCAATGCCTTCACAAGCCCAAACCCTGTTGTACCTTCTTTACCTGTACCTGAGTATTCTCTTAGCCTGGCTATTGAGATATTTCCGCCGTAATATTTCACAATTGAAGCAAGACACGCGGCACCGCAGTCTGTTACGTCATGCTGCCTAACTACAGGGTACCTTTTGGTCAAGCTCAAAATTTTCTTAAATATCATGCCTGTCCTTCCTTAACCTGTTCTTGTAGAAGATTGTAAAAATCCCGATAGCTCTTTTCAAACTCATCAGAAACCTTAAACCCTTCCTCTAAGGCTTCCATAGCTTTGGCCGGTTTTCCGTTTTCAAAATAAACCACTGCAAGGTCATAGTATGGGTCCAGGTAAGTACCTTTTGACAATTCAATTGCCTTTTTAAGATATTTTATGCCCTCATCAACCATCCCAAGCCTTGAAATGGAGAGTCCGTAACCTTTATTTGCGTATATGTTGCTGCTGTCCTTTTGAAGCAGCTTTTCATTTGCTTCCACAGCATTTTTGTAGTTTTCCAGCATAAAGGAAGTATATCCGTATAATGATAATGCTTCTTCATTTTCAGGGTCAAGGGAAAGAACCTTTGACAGCAATATTTCCGCAAGCTGGTGCTGATTTTGTGGTGCAAATTTGCGAGCTTTATTCATTAACTCATCAATGTCATTAATACCCTCAAATTGCTTTTCAGCCTTCTTAACGACAAGATTGTAGGAACAGTATCTGTTTTGCCCGTATATTGTTCCTTCCATTGTAAGCCTTGTATTGCCGCATCCACCGTGGCAGCGATTGCCATACTGGCACTTTTGGCAGGTTCCCTGAAGCATTTCTTTAGTAAGATTCCTGTTCCAGGCAAACTTTTCAGGATTGTTCCAAATATCAAGTATAGGTGTTTCTTTAATATTTCCTTCTATGAAGTTTCTGTCTCTTATAGAAGTACATCCCACTATATCGCCATTATGAAGTATTCCCATAACATACTTTCCGGCTCCGCAGCCGTTCCAGTCGTACTCATCGGATGAATCGGATTTTTTCCTTACTTCAATTTCCTTTTTGTTAAAGTACCCCATGCAGTCGGCCAGTTGTATATCCACGCCACCCTTTTGCATGGCATCATAGGCGAAATTAATAACATCATCGGTATGATGAGGCTGTGCCACAAGCTCACTGTTTTTGACCATGTTCCCCATAGGAAGCCCCAATTGGAACTGCCAGCCGTATATTCCTTTTTCACACAGGATTTTGTGCATTTCTTCCAGTTCACCAAGATTCATTTTGTTTACAGTCGTAATAACAGAGCAGTTTACTTCATTTGCCACTAATATGTCCAAGGCATTCATTATTCTTTCATATGAACCCTCACGCCTGATAAAATCATGAGTCTTTTGTAGACCGTCAAGGCTTATGGCTATAGTGTTTATTCCCGCAGCCTTTGCTCTTTTGGCTATCTCATCATCTATCAGCCAGCCGTTTGTTATCATGTTGGGTATAACCCCATTATCATTAAGCCTTTTTGCAATGATATCCCAGTCTTTTCTGGTTGTGGGCTCACCTCCGGACAGTGTAAGCCACTTAAATCCCAGCTCAGCCAAGTCATCACAAAGCTTTAAGGCCTCGTCGGTTGTAAGCTCTCCGCTTAATCTATTTTCACAGGAAGAACCGCAGTGCTTGCACCTCATGTTGCATCCCATTGTTATCTCCCACACACCTGTAATTGGCCTGTAATCTATACTCATAATACCCCTCCCGCAAAAATTTGAATAACAGAATTTCTTGCATTTTACACCCTTGATTATTGTCGCATTTCCTAGATATTTAAAATTTGGGGTGGTGCATGGCTGTATTAATAAAGCTTTATTGCTGCTCATTTAAATACCCGTACCATGCACCTGATAGTCTAAATATTCCGGACAACTGGTTTTCCTTTTATGTAAGTATCTAACATAAATCTTCTATATAATTAATACTTCTATTATAAAAAAGACTAATACTACTCAGTAGGCTTTATGCCATACAAAGGTTTAATTCCATACATAGGCTTAATTCCGTATAAGGGTCTTACAACAATTCCGTATAATGGCTTTACGTCAATAGGCGGTTTGATACCGTATAATGGCTTAACAATTATAGGCTCTGTAACAACTGGAGTTTCTTCAAAACCACCAAACATGTCCATTAATTCTTCATCAGTCATTTCTGCTGAAGTTCTCAATTCTTTATCCATATTTAAACCTCCCTAATATTAAAATTCTTTTCCAGAAATTTAGACTCCCTTTTTAATTATACAGTTTTTTGTAATATTTTGAAATAAGCATTTGAAAACAAGTATAATTGCTATCGAAAATTGCAAAAATCTCGCTTTGCCCCTACATATACACCCATTACAATTGTAGCAAAAAATAAAATATGGTAAGATTATCTTAAGTCATAGATAATTTTAAAATAGGGGGTATTTTATGTGAAGAAAAAATGTTTAATTATCACTCTGCTTTTTGTTTATCTCGCAAGCATAATTCCAAAAACTGCATCTGCAGCAGGTGGCCTTAACTATGTTGACGCATTTGCAAAATCCATTCTTTTCTATGAGGCAAACTGGTGCGGACCTGACGCTGGCAATAACAGAATCAAATGGCGCGGACCTTGCCACATAGAGGATGGTAAGGATGTGGGACTTGATCTGACCGGTGGCTTCCATGACTGCGGTGACCATGTGAAGTTTGGTTTGCCTCAGTGTACTTCTGCTTCTGCATTAGCTTGGGCCTATTATGAGTTCAAGGACACCTTTATCGAAAAGGGGCAGGACAAGTACATGCTTAATATTGTGAAACATTTTGCGGATTATTTTATGAAGTGTTTTCCAAACAAAACAACATTCTATTACCAGTTAGGTGATGGTGACGAAGACCACAAATTCTGGGGTCCTCCGGAGCTTCAAACTTATACCAGGCCTGCATATTATGCTGCAACACCTTCAAACCCTGGCTCTGATGTAGCCGGTTCCGCAGCCGCTACTTTGGCACTTACATATCTCAATATGAAAGACAGCGATCCAACATATGCTGCAAAATGCCTCACATATGCAAAGGATTTGTATGCATTCGGTCAGGCTTACAGAGGTAACAGCAAAGGTCAGAGCTACTATCTTCCAAGAAGCTATTATGATGAACTCATGTGGGGAGGTATATGGCTCTATATTGCTACAAATGAACAGAAATACATGGACGATATAGAAAAGCTCATGGATGAAAAAGGTCTGGGTGGAGACAATACTTACCAAAACCATTGGACAAACTGCTGGGACGATATATTTGGCGGAGTTGCATTAAAGATGGCAGAAGTAACCAAAAAGCCAAAATACATCACAATAGTAGAAGAAAACCTTGATTACTGGATGAATACCCTATCAAAAGTTCCTGGCGGCTTAAGCTATCTTGACAGTTGGGGTGTTGCAAAATACCCTGCAGCAGAAGCTATGCTCGCACTTACATACTATAAAATCAAACCGGATCAGAAATATCTTGACTATGCAAAAAGCCAGATAGACTTCATTCTCGGTAAAAATCCCAACAACATGTCTTACATGGTAGGTTTTGGAGAAAAATATCCTAAATTCCCTCATCACAGGGCGGCAAGCGGTATGCTTGAAGGACCTCCGGCAGATGAAAAGAAGGTTGCACCTGAAAGACATATTCTATATGGTGCTTTGGTAGGAGGACCTGATAAAAGCGGTGTTTATTATGACGATATAGATAAATATGTTTATACCGAAACAGGTCTTGATTACAATGCAGGTCTTGTAGGTGCCCTTGCAGGCATGTCGAAATACTATGGTGCAGGACAAAAGCCTGAGGCAACACCAGGAATAGAAGGCGAGCCTGACCTTTATTATGCTGAAGCAAAGATTTACAAGCAGGATGCTCAAAGTACCGTTATTGATTTAAATATGTATAACATTCTGACTGCACCGCCTAGATTTGAGACAGGTTTATCATTCAGATATTTCATGGACTTATCGGAGTTGGTAAGTGCTAATGTTGACCCAACATCTACAAAAGCGGACATTTATTATTCACCCATAAAGGGAGCTAAGTATTCCGAAGTTAAAGTCTTTGATAAGGCTAAGAATATTTATTACATAGAGTTTTCATTCCCTAATGAAAAGCTATACTCAAGAAGCTACATCCAGTTTGCATTGGCAAATTACAGCGGCAAATGGAATGCAGCAAATGATTACTCTATTACCGATCTCACTACAACCAAATATACTAGGACAGACAAAATAGCAATATACAAGAATGGGGTAAAGGTGGCAGGCCTTGAGCCAGGCGAAACTCCTGTACCAAGTACATCAAAGCCTACAAATACTCCAGTGCCTTCGAGCACTTTACCTAAAACAAAGGGTTATATCTCACCTGATTTCACATATTCAACCTCAGCTGCTTCAAAAGTAAAGGCAGGATTTAAGATAGAAGTTTCGGGTGATGTATCTATATATGCAATAACAGACGAGAATGGATACTTTGAAATAAGGAATCCAATACTGAATTCCGATACATTTGATCTTAAGATTAGTAAACCCGGGTATCTTACAAGGATAATTCAAGACATTCCTACAAATAAAAATGCAATCATCGGTACATCGTCATCACCGGTTGATATTTGGGCAGGTGACATCACAAGAAGCGGAGTACAGGATGGATCAATAAACATGGCTGACGTCATAGAAATAGCAAAAGCCTTCAACTCTACAACTGACTCTTCAAAGTATGTTGCAGAGCAAGACTTTAATGCCGACGGTTCAATAAATATGAGCGATATACTGATAATAGCAAAGCATTTCAGTATGACATCCTCAAATTATCCTGAAGTAATTTTTTAAGGTATAACTATTATTTCATAAAGCAGCATAAAAACTGTGAGGTGGTTTAGGACCATCTTACAGTTTTTTAAATTTCTAGGATATTATGGTTTTGTTCTTTATTTAAAGCTATCCAGCCAATTTTGAAGAGTACCGATATTGCTGAAATAAGTCGCAGATATGCCGGACATTTGGAATATAATCTCGACAGAAGCTTTTAATAGCTGATTTTCCTTTATCAATACAGCAGTTTTATTCAATCCAGCCGCCAGTAATAAATTCTGAGCCTCTACCTGAAGGTTAGTCAATTGGGTTATACAGCCCTTGTACTGTGTCAAGTCGTATATGATGTTAAAGCTAGGCTTGGAATGTGATATGGTAGCTTTAATATCGTCAATATAATAGTCCAATTGTGACATTTTGTCCCACAATCCAAATAAAGCTACAAATAAGCAATTGGAAGACTCATCATATGACAGCTCATAGGAATTATTCATACTGACTTTGGTAAACCTCAACATATCCATAATTGTTACTCCTTCAAGAATATATATACTATATATCGGCAAGATTTTATGTTTACTGAACATTATATTTTAGTAAATAATAAATAACTACTAAGTTGTTGTTACAGGTTATAGTGTAGTTTACAATAATTTCATAAACATGAACAAATCCCTGTGAATTACATATTATAATCTAGGAAACTTATTCTATAGAGGTAGGATCTAATGTTAATTTTATTCTATTTACTAATTTTATTAGTGCCTGGACTTTTTGCCATGACAGCTAGTGAATTCGTTTCAAGACACAGAACGAAATACACCTCTAAGTTTATTTGGGGAGCATTAATGTTTGATTTGGTACTACTTATTATCAACCTTTTTTGGCTTAGGTTTATCAAATTAATACAGACCATTGATGATCTTCTGGTTTATTTTAACTGCTTAAGCTTTACAGTCAAGTTTGCAATATTGTCTATTGTACTGGCAATAATACTTGGCATAATTGTTGGTATACTATGCAAATGTACTAAGATTAAACACCATTGCTGCAGAGAATAAGATAATATACTTCTAATTTTATAAATATAATATCTCTTATTCTTTTTAAGGGTGCTGTTGTAAAATTCTGCTTAATCAAAGTTGACAAAATCATTTCATGATTTTGTTCTGTTCATTTATGCAACAGCCCCTTGTACTTTGGTAGCAGCTAATATATTACATTTAAAATTTCTCGTTGGCTATGCACGAAAAATATGATCAACGCATATGTTTAAGCTATGATAGACTTTTTTCCATTTCAAATAATAAATAATAAGGGTGATAAAATGAATTTAAATCAAATTTCTTATTTGCTTTTTAAGAGGATAAAGTTTATAATAGCTATTCCATTGCTGGTATCCTTTATAACTTTAATTGCCAGCCTAACTTTGATAGATCCTGTATATAAGACCACAACAACACTTTATATTATAAACAAGAGTGATGCACAGAAGTCAATAAATTATGATGATATTCTTACAAACCAACAACTGGTAAAAGACTATAGAGAGCTTATAAAAAGCAGAAATGTAACTAAAGCTGCTCTTGAAGACTTGAATATAAAAGATTTGAGTCATGATCAACTGGCAAAAAAAATCAGTGTTAGTCTAAAAACCGATACAAGGGTATTGCAGATTAGTGTTGAAGATAAAAATCCAAAGAAAGCTATGGACCTTACAAATAAAGTTAGTGAAAAATTTATAGAGAAGTCTGTCAGCCTAATGAGTGTTGATAATATAAATGTTGTTGATACTGCTGAACTTCCTAAAATTCCAGAGAAACCAAAACCATTTACATATACAGTACTTGCACTGTTTCTAAGCCTTATACTTACACTTGGTACAATATATTTTCTTGAGTATTTCAACGATAGAATAAAGAGTAAAGAAGACATAGAAGAGTATCTATCAATAAGTGTTTTAGGTACTATACCTCTAGTAAAAACCAATAAGTAAAATTTTTCAAGAACAATATATAATATAAATTGGTTGATAAGGGGGTATTACAATGGCAGATGCCAATAATAATTCTATATTTGTAATGAATGAGACAGTTGAAGAAGCTTTTAAGGTATTAAGGGCAAATATCAATTTTTGTGATCCTGAAAATAAGTATAAAACAATTTCTATAACAAGCTATAGTCCTGATGAAGGTAAATCTTTTGCTTCCACAAATCTATCAGTTTCCATGGCAAAATCAGGACTAAAAATTCTTTATGTCGATGCAGACATACGAAAGCCCATGCTTTTTAAAAGCCTTGTCAGTAGAGATTTTAAAGGTCTGTCAAATTATTTGATGGGGCATGCTGAGTTAAATGAAATCATAAATAAGACTGAGATAGAAGGATTCCATTTTATTTCATGCGGAATTAAGACTCATAATCCTGGAGAACTTATATGTTCACCAAAATTAGGCGAGCTTCTTGACATGGTGAAAGATAGATACAACTTTGTTATTGTTGATACACCGCCTTTAGGCAGTGTAATTGACGGAGCTTTAATCGCATCAATTACAGATGCTTCCATTATAGTCATTTCCCAAAACAAGGTCAAGTTAAGGAACGCAATTATGATGAAAGATCAGCTGGAGAAAGCTAATGCAAATATAATAGGTGCAATACTCAATAAAGTAAGTAAGCTTGATTATAAAAACTATTATGGTGGCTATGACTATTATGGCTCTAAAGGGAAAAAAATTAGCAAATTGCTTAAAAAGCAATTGATAAAAAAGAGGGATCAAATATGATTGACATACACAGTCATATCATTTTTAGTGTGGACGATGGACCTTCAACCGTAAAAGAATCGATGCGTATGATACTTGAAGCTGAAAAAATCGGTATCAAAACTATTATTGCTACTCCTCACTATAATAAAAAATACTTTGATATTAAAAATGCTGAAAGAAATTTTCAGGAACTGGTTGTTAGAATGAAAAATTGTGATATCGAACTTAAGATGGGGTATGAGGTTTTTGTGGATTCAATTTTATCAGATTGTATTGTGAATAAAAAAATGTTTACACTAAATGCTTCAAATTATCTTTTGTTTGAGCTGCCTTTTGATATTTATCCCAATAATACAATAGATATTATATTGAAGATGCATCTTAATGATATTATACCTATAATTGCTCATCCTGAAAGGTATGTTTACTTTCTGAGAAATTTCGACATGTTTATAAATCTTATTGAAGCCGGCTGCATGGTACAGCTTGATGCTGGAAGCATTATAGGTTATCACGGAAGAAGGGTCAAGGCTTTCTGCAAAAAAGTTTTAAAGCTTGGATTGGCCCATTTTATCGCTTCTGATGCCCATTCATCCGAGGACTACATTAGCTTGTTTTTGCCTTCCTATCACAAGGTAATAAGGTGGGTGGGTACCGACTATGCTGATGCACTTTACAGAAAAAACCAGGAATTACTTTTGAGAAATGAAACTGAACAAAATATTTGATCTTTATATAGATTTATTTGAACAAATGGGGGAAACACAATTGCAATTAACTGTAAAAAAAATATTATTTTTATTAGGTGATTGCATAATTTTGAATGCTGGAATTTATGCAGCCCTATTGTTAAGGTTTGATACTGAAATCCCAAAGTGCTATATTGATATATTGCCAAGAATATTTTTTATGATAACTCTAGTCAACATATCTACTTTCAGCTTATTCGGGCTATATTCAAAGCTTTGGAATTATGCAAGCATTGAAGAACTTATTCAAATTTTACTAGCGACAATTACTGGAGCACTATTAACATTTATTGTGGAATTAATTATCCCATTGTATTTACCTATTTCCGCCAATTTGATTTTTTTTATGATAACATTTGTTTTTATAGGAGGGTTTAGGCTAAGTTCTCGTTTTTATTTTAATATAAGAAAGCAATTAACTTCAGACCAACACACAAAAAAAATAATGATAGTTGGTGCAGGAGTAGCTGGTTCACTAATAATAAAAGAAATGAAAAACAACACAAATTCAAAATATACTCCAGTAGTAGCAATAGACGATGATAATTCAAAACATAAAACAAAGATAAATGGAATAAAAGTAATTGGCGGAAGAGACAAGATTCATTGGGCGGTTAAGAGATTTAAAATTGATGAAATAATTATTACTATGCCATCAGTTCAAAAGAAGGATATAGAAATTATTTTTAATATATGCAAAAAGACTAAATGCAAATTAAAAATACTCCCTCAAGTTTTTGATTTATTGAAAGATGATTTTGATATCAAAGAGTTAAAAGATTTCAATATCGAAGATTTATTAAGACGGGACAAGATAGATTTAAATTTAGATGAGATAGCTATCTATTTAAAAGATGAGGTAATTCTTGTAACAGGTGGTGGAGGCTCAATAGGCTCAGAACTATGCAGACAAATTGCTAGATTTCGACCTAAACGACTTTTAATATTTGATATTTATGAAAATGGAGTTTATGATCTACAAAATGAATTGCTAAAAAAATATAATCTACAACTGAATATGGATATAATTATAGGTTCTATAAGAGACAGGGGAAGGCTGGATAGTGTTTTCTCAAGATATAAGCCCTCTGTTATATTTCACACGGCTGCACACAAGCATGTCCCGCTTATGGAAGATAATCCTGGGGAAGCTATTAAAAACAATGTTATTGGAACATTAAATCTTGCTGAGTGTGCAGACAAATTTAACTGCAAAAAATTTGTTCTTATTTCCACAGATAAAGCTGTTAACCCACTAAACATAATGGGAGCAACAAAAAGAATTTCCGAAATACTGATTAAATATATGGATAAAAAAAGTAAAACTATCTTCACGGCTGTGAGGTTTGGAAATGTGTTAGGAAGTAATGGAAGTGTTATTCCTTTATTTAAAAAGCAAATTGAGGAGGGAGGTCCTGTTACTGTAACTCATCCGGAAGTAACAAGAT
Source organism: Pseudobacteroides sp. (assembly GCF_036567765.1). Classification (NCBI taxonomy): domain Bacteria; kingdom Bacillati; phylum Bacillota; class Clostridia; order Eubacteriales; family Oscillospiraceae; genus Pseudobacteroides; species Pseudobacteroides sp. Next base: position 32,358 of record NZ_DATCTU010000008.1, on the reverse strand, counting down.
ATTTTATGACAATACCTGAAGCGGCAAGCTTGGTCATTCAAGCAGGAACAATGGCTAAGGGAGGAGAGATATTTATTTTGGATATGGGTGAACCGGTTAGGATACTTGATCTGGCAAAAATAATGATTACCCAGTCAGGACTAACCCCGGATGTAGATATAAACATTATGTTTACCGGTCTTCGCCCGGGAGAAAAGCTTCATGAAGAGCTGTTAATAAATAACGATAGCGTAAACATTACAAAAAACAATAACATTTTTATTGAAAAATCTGTAGAACTTGATTACGAAAAAATTATTAGTGAAATAAATAGAATAAGATACAAACAACTCAACGACCCAAAAGATATAACAGATTTTATCAAGCGTATAATTCCTGAATACAAAAAGTCAGATCAATAAAATTGGATTAAAATTTTTTTAAAGTAAAGGTGAATAGCTATGAAGATTATTCCATTTTCACCTCCAGATATTACCCAGGCTGAGATAGATGAAGTAACAGATACACTAAGGTCCGGATGGATCACCACTGGTCCTAAAACTAAATTATTTGAGAATAGAATAGCCGAGTATTGCAACACCTCTAAAGCAGCAGCTATGAACTCTGCAACCTCATGCATGGAAATGACATTAAGACTTCTTGGAGTTGAGCCTGGAGATGAAGTAATTACTTCATCTTATACATATTCGGCATCTGCAAGTGTAATTCATCATCTAGGTGTTAAGATTGTATTGGTTGACTGTGGAAAAGACTCATTTCATATAGATTATGATTTAGTAGCAGATAGCATTACTAAACGGACAAAAGCTATCATTCCCATCGATATTGCTGGGGTTATGTGTGATTATGACAGGATATTTGAAGCCATAAATAATAAGAGGGATTTATTTAAACCTTCTTCAAAGTTACAAGAATCCATTGGAAGGGTTGCTGTTATTGCAGATGCTGCACATTCACTCGGTGCAGTTTATAAAGGGGAAAAGTGCGGAAGTGTTTCTGATTTTACATCGTTTTCTTTTCACGCAGTAAAGAATCTTACTACTGCTGAAGGAGGAGCAATTACCTGGGGAGATATAGATGGCATAGAAAATGAAGACATCTATAAAAAGTTTATGCTCTTATCTCTACATGGACAGTCAAAAGACGCTCTTGCAAAAACACAATTAAGCAATTGGGAATATGATATTGTAGAGCCCAATTATAAATGCAATATGACTGATATTCTGGCTTCTTTAGGGCTGGTTCAGCTAAAAAGGTATCCTGAGATATTAAAAAAGAGAAAAAGCCTTATCCAATTGTATGATCAACTACTTGAAGAAACCGATACTACAAGCCTTAAACATTTTACAGAAGAATCATTTTCAAGCGGTCATTTATACCTTCTTAGATTAAACGGTAAGGATGAAGAATATAGAAATAGGATAATCTTAAAAATGGCTGAGAGAGGTATTGCCACTAATGTGCATTACAAGCCTCTCCCTATGCATACCGCTTACAAAAACCTTGGATTCGATATAAGTAATTATCCAAATTCATATGAAATGTATAAAAATGAAATTTCTTTGCCTCTTTATTCTTTACTAAGTGAAGATGATGTTGAATATATTTGCGATAATTTAAGACGGATATTGATTTATTCATGATAGTTTGCGTTTGTTTAGCAAGTGGAGTGAAAAAGTATGTATACTCGAGTAGTAAAAAGATTGTTAGATTTAATTCTATCTATAATTGCCCTTCCGTTTTTGTTAATAATTTTATTTATCATTGGTCCAATCATTTATTTAAATGATAGAGGTTCAATATTCTATAGAGCTTCACGGTTGGGTAAAAACGGTGTTACTTTTAAGATGTATAAATTTCGTTCTATGAAGATGAATGCTCCAGATATAAGAAAAGAGGACGGTTCAACTTTTAATTCTAATAATGATCCAAGAATGACAAAAGTAGGAAAGTTTATACGTAAAACAAGTATTGATGAAGTTCCTCAGATTATAAACGTCATTAAGGGAGATATGTCGATTATCGGACCAAGGCCTGACTTACCTGAACATTTAGCTTTGTATGAAGGAAATGAAGGAAGAAAACTTGAGATAAGACCTGGTATTACAGGATATAGCCAGGCATATTTCAGGAATACAATTCCATGGAAAGAAAGAATTCAGTACGATATCTATTATATTGATAACCTTTCAATCTGGTTTGATATAAAAATTTTTATTAAAACAGTTATATCTGTATTATGGCAGAGAGGTATATATGTGACAAAAAGCCAGACATTGGACAATAAAAAAATGTAGGAGGCTTTTAGCGATTCATGAGTAACAAAAACATAGATGATGGGGTTGCTTTCTTTGATTTACCTTGGGATACAAAATATTTTGGATTAGCTTGTTCTAAAGCTGTTTTAACAAAACCTATCTTACAAAGCCAATGGACAGTTTTAAAAAGAAAATTTGGCAATTACCAGTTTGTTTCAATTGAAAATATTGATTCGAATCCATCTAATGCTCAGATGATAGGTAAGGACACAACTGCATTTCTAGCTGATGTTAATATCCAGTTTAGAAAGAAATTGAATACTTCTTCTAGGCAAAATGATATATACAGATGGAAAGACACTATTAAAATTCATCAGAACCTCAAGGAAGAAAAAGGAATCTTAGAAATAGCTGATTTTAAAATTTCAAAATTTACAGAAGATCCTGAGCTTTTAAAGAGAGGGGGGGCGGAGGTATATCATCAGTGGATCGTTAACTCGTTTGGAAAAAACGATAAATACTTTGCTGTTTCCCGGGGCTGTGATAATGAAATAAACGGATTCCTGCTCCACTCTTATGAGAAAAACAAATGTATCGTTGAGCTGATTGCAGTTTCCAAGAATAAGACTAACGGAGGCATAGGTTCAGGTTTATTCAGGAATGTGGAATACGCAGCGTATGAACGCGGCTGTGATGAAATAAGGGTTGGCACTCAGGTTAGAAATATGGGAGCAATTAATTTTTACCATAAGGTTGGATGTGAACAAATCGGGTGTCATCAAATCTATCATTTGTGGAATCTTTAGGACAGGAGGAAGGAAATTGAAAGCACTTTTCCTTTTCAGTGAAGGCTTTGACACACCAAATCCTTCTATTCATTTAATGAATGCTCTTATTGAAGATACCCTAAAAAGCGGGATTGAGGTGCATATGATAGCGAGCCGTATAACTGGAAAGAACAGTGATGTTCCAGATAATCTAAAAAAATACGAAAAATTATCATATGGTATAGTACCACGCAAAAAAATCCCAAAAAACGCATTTGCAAAACGTTATCTTGAGGGCATTGGTTATGCGTTTGCATGTGTAAAGCCTATAAAAAAATCAAAAGATCATGATGTTATTTTTGTGCAATCAAGTCCCACTGCTTTATATGTTATACTCGCCGCAAAACTTTTTGGAAAGAACAAGCCTATTGTTTATAACATTCAGGATATGTTTCCTGGAAGTTCAATACACAGCGGAATAATGAAAAACAAGTTAATGCAAGTTATATTTTATAAGCTGCAAAAGATAGCTTATAAGGTTGTAAGCAGTATTGTAGTTATTTCTGAAGATATGAAACAGCGAGTTATTGAACAAGGAGTTCCAGATAAAAAAATAGTCACAATAGTAAACTGGTATGATGATAGTTCAGTTCGTGAGGTATCCTGGGAAGAAAACAGATTTGTAAAAAAATACAATCTGACTAAGGATAAATTTTATATTCAATATGCAGGTACCATGGGTTATGTTTTTGATTACAAGATGGTCTTAAATGTAGCAAAACTGTTTTTAAAAGAGTATAAGAATATAGAGTTCCAAATGATAGGTCAGGGAAGCCAGAAATTTGACTTCATCAAAGAGATGGATGAAATGGGGCTATATAATATAGCATTTTACCCTCTCCAGCCTCAGAATATGGTTTCAGATGTTTATAGTGCCTGCTCTGTTTGCCTCATTCCATTGAAGAAGGGCATCATCGGTAATTCTGTGCCAAGTAAAGCCGGATTGTTGATGGCGTGTAACCGGGCTATTGTTAATTGTGTTGATAAAGACTCAAGTTACTTTAGAATGTTTAATGAGAACCATATAGGAGTTGCCGTCTCAAATGATGATCCTAAAGCTGTAGCCCAAGCAATACTGAATTTGTATAAGAATGAAGAAAAGCGTGGAATGTTAGCTAAAAACGGTCAGAAATTTGGCGAGATGTATTATGCAAGAAGTTCAAATACTATTAAATATATCGAACTATTTAAAAAGATTGTCCAAGAAAGCGGCAAAAACAGAATGAAGGTTTTAATTATTGGGTTTGGCAAAATATCATATATGCCATATTTGAATTTTTATTTGGATAGGTTAAGAGAAACAAAATGTGAGACTCATCTTTTATACTGGGACAGAGACGGGAAACCGGATTGCCCTGTTCCTGAAGATGTTACATCATATAAATATGAATTTTTCATGGAAGATTTTATTCCAAAGTGGAGAAAAATAAGGGCATTTTTAGGGTATAGAAAGAAAGCAAATAAGATCATAAAATCGGGTGATTTTGATTTTGTAATAACCTTACACACTCTTCCGGGAGTTCTGCTTTATAACATTTTAAGGAAGGGCTTTAAGAATCGTTTTATATTAGATTATAGAGATTGTACCTTTGAACATATAGGTTTCTTTAAAAAAATTGTTCATGGTTTGGTAAAAAGATCAAGCCTTACCTTTGTCAGTTCCGACGCATTTAGAAAATTCCTGCCTGAAACAAGCAAAATATATACCTCACATAACTTATTGATAGATTCTTTAAAATATAGAGATGAGTTCAGAACTAATAAACGCAGCAATTATCCAATAAGGATAAGGTTCTGGGGGCTAATAAGACATGAAGAAATAAACATGGTATTAATAGACAGATTTGCTAATGATGAAAGGTTTGAACTTCATTACCATGGGCGTGAGCAAAAAGTAGGTTTAATGTTAAGAGGATACTGTGAAATGAACAATATAAAAAATGTTTATTTCCATGGTGAGTATAAACCTGAGGACAGATATCAATTTGCTAAAGAGACAGACCTTTTACATAACGTTTATGAAAACGACACGACAATGACTAATGCTATATCAAACAAGTATTATGACGGAATGCTATTTTATATTCCGCAACTTTGCAATGAAGGCTCTTTTATGGGGGAAAAAGTTCATGAAAATAATATGGGGCTTACTTTAGATCCAAATAGTGAAGATTATGCACAAAGTGTTTACTTGTATTATATATCTATAGATTGGAATGCGTTTATAGATCGGTGTGACAAGGTACTCTGTAAAATACTTAATCAATATGATGAGGGAATAAAAAAATTTGAAGGGTTATTTTCTGACAAAAATTGTAATAACGAGGTCTAATTATGGCATTGCATATTATTTATGTCTCCAGCCTGTGCTCTGAGAAACAATTTTTTGAGCTATTTTCAAATGCTAAGAAGGCTCCTGGCCAGCAGGTTCAAAAATATCACAGGCTTATGGTAGAGGGACTTTCCAATATAAAAAATCTTAAAATTGATGTTTTATCCGGAGTGCCTATAACGCTGCAAAATTATCCCAAAAGATTCTTAAAAGGAAAAGTAGAAATAATAAATGATATAAAGTACTATTACACTTCACTTTTCAATTTGCCTTTGATTAAAAATCTATGCTCATGTATTGGCATAGCATACAGATGTATTAAGCTTAAAAATCCAAAGGATAAAAACGTTATTATTTGCGATGTATTAAATATTTCTTTGGCTATTGGGTGTGTAATAGCATCAAAACTATCAAATACAAAAATTATTGGCATAGTTACTGATGTTCCTGGACTAATTGTAAGTAAACCAAGCTCATTTGTTACAAGGATAAATAACTTTATAATTAAAAATTTTAATTCGTATATATTCCTTACAGATCAAATGAATAGTTTAATAAATAAGAATAATAAGCCATTTGTTGTTATTGAGGGACAAGTAGATTATAAAATGAAAAATGTAACAAATATAAAAGAAAAGAAATACAATAAAATGGTATGTATATATGCTGGAATGACACAAAAGGCTTATGGTATAGAAACTCTTGTTAAAGCCTTTATTGAAGCCAATTGTTTAAATGCGGAGCTTCATATATATGGTAGCGGAGATTATGATGAAGAGTTAATAGAATTAAGTAAAAAAATTAGTTCTATAAGATATTTAGGAGTTGTACCAAATAAAATAATTGTTGAAGAAGAAACAAAAGCAACTTTGCTTATTAATCCGAGACCATCAAAAGAAGAGTTTACAAAATATTCATTCCCTTCAAAAAACATGGAGTACATGGCATCAGGAACCCCGGTTCTTACAACATTTCTTCCGGGGATGCCGGGTGAATATCTGGACTATATATATACTTTTGAAGATGAAACTGTTGTAGGAATGGCTAAAAGATTAAGAGAAATACTATCTATTTCAAAAGATGAATTACATGAAAAGGGCATACGAGCAAAGGAATTTGTTTTAAATAAAAAAAACAATATATGTCAAGCCGCAAAAATTATTGAATTAATAAACAAATTATTTTAATTGTGATTTCAATATGTAAACGATTAAATAAATTTTGATATATAGTTTTGTGGTTTATGAGGTGTGGTATGTTTAAAGAAAAAACACTTTTAATAACAGGCGGCACTGGTTCTTTTGGAAATGCTGTCATGAAAAAGTTTTTAAGTATGGATATAAAAGAAATCCGCATTTTTTCCAGGGATGAAAAAAAGCAGGATGATATGAGAAAAAAATATAAAAATGATAAGCTGAAGTTTTATATAGGGGATGTGCGCGACTTAGCCAGCGTAAAAAACGCAATTTATGGGGTGGACTATATTTTTCATGCTGCAGCCTTAAAACAGGTGCCATCATGCGAGTTCTTTCCTCTTGAAGCTGTAAAAACAAATATCCTAGGGACAGATAACGTCCTAACAGCTGCAATTGAAAATGGAGTGAAAAAAGTAATATGTCTGTCAACCGACAAAAGTGCATACCCAATAAATGCAATGGGAATATCCAAAGCAATGATGGAGAAAGTGTTTGTAGCAAAGTCTAAGATTGTTGATTCCAGAAAAACACTTATTTGCGGTACCAGATATGGAAATGTAATGGCTTCAAGAGGTTCAGTCATTCCCCTTTTTATTGAGCAGATTAAGAGCGGGCACCCTTTAACAGTGACAGACCCAAACATGACACGATTTTTAATGAGCCTAGAAGAAGCTGTAGAACTTGTTGTCTTTGCATTCAAAAATGCTCATGCAGGAGATATTATGGTTCAAAAATCGCCGTCAGCTACTATTGGGGATTTGGCCCAGGCTATTAAAGAGCTATTTAATGCGGATAATGAAATAAAAATTATAGGCACCAGACATGGAGAAAAGGTATATGAAACACTTCTCACAAAAGAAGAGTTTGCTGTAGCAGAAGATATGGAAGACTTTTTCAGGGTGCCTGCTGATAAAAGAGATCTATACTATGATAAATACTTTGTAGATGGAGATCAAAAGCTATCTTTTAATGAAGAATACAATTCTGATAACGTAGAAAGACTGGGTATTGAGAAGATAAAAGAAAAACTGTTGTCACTTGAGTATGTAAGAAAAGAATTAAGGTATTTATGAATTGTTTTTTATTTTATCCAAGGTAAAAAAGGAGTACAAAATGAAAAAGGATATTAGAAAAATAAGATCGGATATAAAAGGTCAAAAGTCAATGTTTGTACTGCTGATTAGTTCACTTTTATATTTATTTGTGTCATATATGCTATCTATATACGGCATGAGTTCGATATCATTTAATATAGAGTATAGCAATGCAATCATGTTTTTAATGTTGTTAATAGCTTTTTTTAGTGTGCAGAGTAGTCTACTAAATAAACTCAAACTCCCGGCTGTTATTTGGACAGCTACAGGATTTGCATTTTTTTCTGCAATTTCAACACTAATGAATTATAATACTCAACAACATAATATTTTGATACCTATAACAATTCAGTCATTTTGGTGGAGTGTTTTAATTATTAGTTTTGTAGCATTTAGAAAAAATAATGATGATAAATTCGTCAGCAGAACACATCTAATATTTTTCTGTGTTATTTTTATTTTGTACTTACAATATGCAATAAATATAAAAAGTCATAATATTGTAACTCCTTCTATGGCCGGTTCAATTTATTATGTATTACTTTTCTTGCCATTTATTATGATGCTTGAAACCGCTTCAATCAGAAATATATGTATATTGCTTATCTCATTTACGACTTTTCTTTCTCTTAAGCGAACTGCTTTTCTTGCACTTATCGGCTCGCTTTTTGTATATTTTATAGTCGATTATTTTGTAAGCAATAAAAAAATCACAAAAAGATTTTATCTGATAAGTTCAGTGTTTCTAGTCTTGCTTATAAGTATATACATGTATAACTTTATTCTTGAAAAATACAATATGGATATTATGTTAAGATTTCAAAGGCTTGAAACTGATGGCGGTTCAGGCAGAGATACGATTTATCAGGTAGTATGGAATGAAATACGCACATTTGATATAAAATCTTTGATAATTGGAAAGGGTTTTAATGGAGTCGAACTCACCAGTAGTGTTGAGCTTTCTGCTCATAATGACTTTTTAGAGGTGTTGTATGATTATGGCATACTCGGTCTGTCTCTTTATTTAGCTATGATATTTAATATTATAAAATACAATATTTTTCTTATAAAGACAAAGAGTAAATGTGCCGGTGCTTTTTCTGCATCCCTTACAATTTTTTTAGTTATGTCCATGTTTAGTCATCTTATTATATATCCCACATACTTTATGCTTATTGTTACTTTCTGGATGTGGCAATTTGTAAATGGCGGTATTGCTTCCAAGTCCCATCAAACTACACAAAGCATATCTCCAAAAAGGGGGCTAAGTACATAATGCTGCTTTCAGTAATTGTTCCGGTTTATAATACTGAGAAACATCTAAAAAAGTGTATTGAATCTATATTAGGGCAAACCTATAAACAATTGGAGTTGATTTTAGTTGATGACGGTTCGCAGGATAAGTCCGGTGAAATTTGTGATTATTTTGCAAATACAGATGGAAGGGTAATTGTTATACATAGAGAAAATGCTGGAGTTTCAGCTTCCAGAAACCTTGGTATAGATATTGCTAAAGGTGATTATATAACATTTGTAGATAGCGATGACTGGCTGGAAGAAAACACCTATGATATTCTGATTGGGTTGGTTCAAACTAGTAGTTCAGATATTGTTGTAAGTAATTCATATTTTAGAAATGACAGAGATATTAAAAATATTGGCATACCACTAGACAAATCCATTTACTCATCAGAAGAGGCAAAGGAACTTTTGCTCAAATTTCAATTCTCAACCTCATTGTGGATGTGTGTATATAAAAGATCTATAATAGACGGACTTTATTTAAACGAAAGCATCCATTATTGGGAGGATTTAGAGTATCAGTATCGCTTAATTGATAAATCGGAGAAAATTGTAATCAACACAAAACCCCTTTATCATTACAGGGAAGGCAGTATTACACATAATACCCTTAATGAAAAAAAACTGTCCTGCTTGAAAATTCCAGAGATTTTCAAACAACTTACAAAGGTTGGCGACAATTATACTGCTAGTATAATCACCGATATGAAGGTCAAATTTTTGTTTGAATTGGCGACTTTAGGTGCAAAAGACCCAAACCACTCAAAAGAATGCGATTCAAGGATCCGGTTAAATGCAAAAAATATATTAACTTATGTAATTTTCAGTAAGTCCTATAAATTAACTAAAAAGCTCTACCTTTTGATTTTAACATTTAATCCTAAATTATATTACTTTCTCTTTAATATTAAGTACAAATTTGTTAGGGTGTGATATTTTGAGCAAGTCATTAATTGTTACATTTCACTGTGTACCAAACTTTGGAGCCAACTTACAAGCGTTTGCATTGCAAAAAACATTGGAAAAATTTTTAGTAGATGTAGAAATATTGGACTATAGACCAAAAGCTCTGACTGGAGAGTACAAACTTTTAAATACACATTCACTAAAAGGCTTCATACTATCTTTATATAATGTTTTACCAACATGGCTAAGGTACAAAAAATTTAAGCGTTTTCAGAATCGATATTATAAATTGTCACCCTCGCAATTTAAATATTTAGCAAAAGAATTTGCTATAGATAGTGATTATGTTTTTGCAGGCAGTGACCAAATATGGAATCCAAGGATAACCGGTGGTTATGACGGGGTTTATTTTGGAGATTTCATGGCAGGCAAGAACTGCAAAAAAATCTCCTATGGGGCCAGTATTGGCATATCTTCATTAACAAAAGAGGAAAATTACCAATTAAAAGCTCTAATAAAAAAGTTGGACGATATAAGCGTTCGAGAAAATAGTGCACATCAGATAATATCAGCTTTAACTGATAAGCGTGTAGAAGTAGTTTTAGATCCAACTCTTCTTTTAGATATAAAAGAATGGGATAACATCAAAATTAACAAGAATCATGGTAAATACTTACTTTTATATTCTATATCCGGCCATAATGAAACTTATGAAATAGCTTACAAGGTTTCGAAGATGACCGGCTTGAATATATTGGAGGTTTCAACAAAGAATTTTAAGCCCTTTAGTAAAAAGCATCATAAAATTGTTAGAAATGCAGGTCCTAGTGAATTTCTAGGATTAATAAGTTCAGCTGAGTTTGTAGTAACAGATTCATTTCATGGAACTGTATTTTCGTTGATTTATAAAAAACCTTTTTATACCATACCTAATAAAACAAAGCCCTCTAGAATGGTTGAGCTTCTTTCAAAATTGGGATTAACCGACAGACTAATAAGTGATACAAATAATTTCAATTATGATCCTGTAATACAATACGAAAAAGTTAATGAGCTACTTAACATTGAAAAGAAAAAGTCTATAGATTTTATTAAGAAGGCAATGAATATAAACAATGAATAGGACTAAATATTTTTTCTATAATTCAATATCAACGGCCTTTTATCAAATAATCGTTATGATTGCAGGGCTTATCATCCCTAGAGTTATGCTAATGTTTTATGGGTCGGAGATAAACGGCTTGGTTTCCTCAATAAATCAGTTTGTTGTTTATTTTAACCTTGTAGAAGCAGGACTTTCAGGTGCTGCCATTTACGCTTTATACAAGCCTTTGGCAGAGAATGATCACAAAGCTATCAACGGAGTTGTGGCTGCTGCAAAGAAATTCTATATACAATCGGGATACATTTTTATATCTTTAACAATCGGTTTGGCTATAATATATCCAGTTATGGTAAAGTCAAACAAAATTTCTCAAATAGATATTGCGTTATTGGTTTTAATTTTTGGCATTAACGGAGCTCTGGAGTTCTTTACCCTTGCCAAGTATAGAGTTTTACTCACTGCAGACCAAAAGACTTATGTTATATCTGCAGCTTCAATCGTATATATTATAGTTAATACAATAATAGTTGTCGTTATGGCAATAATGGGTATAAACATAGTGGTACAACGTTTTGTTGCCCTTCTTTCAATTTTTTTAAGATCATTTATTTTAATGATCTATGTAAAAAGAAAGTATAGATATTTATTATTTAATGAAACACCCAACTTCCAATGTCTAGATAAAAGATGGGATGCATTATACCTGCAAATACTGGGTGCTGTGCAGACGGGTGCTCCTGTTGTCATACTGACAATTATGGCAAATGATCTAAAAATTGTTAGTGTTTATAGTATTTATTTCATGGTGGCAGCCTCACTGAATGGATTATTGAGTATTTTTGTAAACGGTGTATCCGCCTCCTTCGGTGATGTTATCGCTAAAGGTGAGAAGGCAACCTTGCAGAAAACATATGGAGAATTTGAATTTCTTTATTACGGACTTTTATCTATATTTTATTCAGTCGCTTTTGTTACTATTATACCGTTTATTAAAATCTATACGTCAGGTATTAAAGATATAAATTATAACTTGCCTGTCATAGGCTTTTTATTTGTACTTAACGGATTGTTGTACAATATCAAAACCCCTCAAGGAATGCTGGTTATTGCATCTGGAATGTTTAAGGAAACCAGAATGCAATCAACCATTCAAGCACTAATTATTGTAATTGTAGGTTTGGTATTAACACCTGTACTTGGAATATATGGTGTTTTATCTGCTTCCATATTATCAAATTTGTACAGAGTAATAGATCTTGTCATTTATATACCAAGAAAATTGACAAATTTACCTGTAAAATCAACTGTTTACAGGATAATTAGAATTTTTCTTTCAGTAGACTTAATTATACTTCCTTTTGTCGTTATAAATTATTATATAAGCAATTATCTAACATGGTTTGTATTATCATGTAATGTAATGCTTTATTCATTTATTGTAGTTGGTTTTACTGGTTTTTTGTTTGACAAGAAGGAAGTTAATAATGTTTTATCACGGTTCAAGCTACTTGTAAAGTAAGGTATTATTAAGTAGAAAGTTGTAAAAATATAGGAAAAGGTGTTGTAATAATGCAGACTGTATATGATAATAAAAAAGTTTGTTGTGGATGCACAGCTTGTAAGTGTATATGTCCTGTACAATCCATAAACATGATTGCAGATGAAGAAGGGTTTTTATATCCTGATATAAATCACGAGCAATGTATTAGCTGTGGACTTTGCAAAAGGATTTGTGCTTTTCAGAATAAAAACTATACAGCTGATAGCATTAGAGTGCCGGAAGTCTACGCTGCCAAACATAAAGATGATGATGTCAGAAAAAAAAGTTCATCCGGGGGGGCATTTACCGCAATATCTGATCATATCCTATTAAAAAACGGTGTGGTTTACGGGGCAGCTTATGATGAAAGCTTTCGAGTCGTTCATAAAAGAGCTCAAACCACAAAAGAACGAGATGAGTTAAGGGGTTCCAAGTATGTTCAAAGTGACTTAAATAATGCATTCATTGATATAAAGGAAGACTTAACAAATGATAGAATTGTTTTATTTACAGGAACAGGATGCCAGGCAGCCGGACTAATAAGTTATTTAAAAAATGCCCATGTAGATACCAAAAAACTAATAACTGTAGATCTCATATGCCATGGAGTGCCAAGTCCCAATATTTTCAAAGATTATATTTTTTACCTGGAAAAGAAAAATAGAAGCAAGATAAAACAATATTTCTTTCGTTCAAAGGTAAATGGTTGGGGGCATACTGAAGAAGCTGTATTTGAAAATGGAAGAAATGATTATACTTCAAGGTTGTCACAAGCACATAAAGAGTTGTTTTATTCTGATTTATGTCTAAGACCTTCTTGCTATAACTGCAAATACGCATGCATTGCAAGACCTGCAGACATAACAATTGCTGATTATTGGGGAGTAGAAAAATACTTTCCAAAGTTCTATGATAAGCTGGGAGTTTCAGCTATATTAATTAATACAAATAAAGGCAAAGAAGTTTTTTTAGAATCAGCGGATTGTATGGAATATATTAAAAGCAATATTAATGATTGTGCATCAAGGCAGAACAATCTTCACTCCCCAACACCTATTAATCCTCAAAGGGCTGAATTCTGGAGCGATTATCTGCATCACGGTTTCAATTATATAACAAAAAAATATACACATTATGGTTTTATAAAAAGAATTAGAAGGCTTGTAATTTATATTTTGAAGCGTATAAGGGGACTCATATAAAACCACCCTCAATAAAAGGTCACTATATGAAAGGACACTAGTAGATGAGAAAAATTCTTTCCTGGATATCTGTGTTTCTTTGGATGCTGCTTATTTTTAACCTCTCGTCCCAGGTTGCCGAGCAATCCAACCAATTAAGCACAGGTATAACAGAGATAATTGATAATGTTGTTAAGAAAGTTGATTCCAATTTAGACATTAATCTGGAAAGTTTAAATCATCTAGTACGCAAGAATGCCCATTTTATTGCATATTTAATTCTGGGAGTACTTGTATTTAATGCATTGAGACGCAGTGGAACCAATCGGCACATGAGTTTCTTGTTAGCACAGTTAATTTGTATTGTTTACGCAGCATCGGATGAAATACACCAGATGTATGTGCCGGGCAGAAGTACACAAGTAACCGATGTAGTTATTGATAGTACAGGGGCTTTTTTAGGAATAGTAATATATTGGTGTGCTTCTAAGATGAAAAACAGAAAAAATACATAATTGTGTAGTATTTGTTGAAGGAAATTCAGATAAGCTTGATCAGGAAAATCACATCACTTTAGAGGTAAGCATGTAATAGTGCCAGCAGTATCATTTCCATAACTGCCATACCAAGCATTGCTGTAACAATGGGTGAATCTGACTATTGTAGCTTTAAAGGTGTATTAGATAACGATGTCGCGTTTTTATTAAGCGATGCAGCTCGATTTATAACGGGATCCTCATTGAGAGTCCTTTTTTATTTAAATAATTGGACTTATATGTATATAATCTGATAAAATATTCTATGAATATAGTTGTTTTATTACGAGTAAATTCATAGCTGCATATACGAAAGTTTTTACGGTATTGCATCAGGCCTTTTTGCATAGGCGTAATTATTACAGATATGGGATGTTCTCTGGAAATGCGGCGGAAAATGCACCCATCCATGGGTGCAAGTTTTAAAGAAAGGCTTTGTAGATTTATATTTTGGAGTGATAAGTAAGTATGGATATTATTGAGATTGTTAAACAGCTTGAATCTTACCATAAGCATTATTCGGCATGGTATGATGGTGTAAGCGAATATGTTGAAAAGAAATCTAGTATGTTAGGTTCTGAAGATTATTGCTTTGATATGTTTAAAAAAGAGGTAAATGAATATTTAGAAAAGCAGAGACTTTCAAGTAGTTTTGAGTGTATTATTGAGCTAATTGATAAATTATGTGTGCTATATATTGACAATAGTGATGCCCAAAGAGAATATGTTAGAAAACAGATACAAAGTAATAACGTTGTTATGAGTTATTTGTTTACTTATGCTTATTTTGTAGCTGAGAAATTACAGGTAGGAGAATTTATAAATGCAAAAAAGGGATTTGTTGCACTAATAATCGAGAATGGTAATTTTGATTATAGGGATACATTAACCGCTTTATCAGATATTTATATTTCTGCTGAAGAAAAAGGAATAAACGTTAAAAAACTTATAGCTGAAGTTTATCCTATAGCATCTAAAGATGAATTTGGAGAAGAAGGTACTTTTTATGAAACATTAAAAGAGTTTGAATTCCATCCTGTTATTAATGAAAGAAGAAAAGACTTGTGTGGCGATTTTAGAAGATCATACTTAAAGTATCAGATATCTTTTCCGTAAACTGAATTTAAGTGCAGCATCCGTGCTGCTCTGGCTACGCGGGCCCGCCGCACATCAGAGAACAATGCATGGCAGTAAAGGTGCGGGTTAGAAGATCACGAAGTAAATTCTCTGGAGCAGGAGCATGAAGAATGCCGCACCAAATTCCATCGCCGGTGCAAGCACGCTCACGGGTCTTTCTAAAGGGTCCAGCTCTGGAACTTCAGCCATGCGGGACGATATATGAAAGCTAGGTGCAATTTCCGTGACATCCTTGTCACGGTTTTTGGGTAAGGCTTTGAAGTTTTTTAGTTCGCGTTAGTTTTAAATCACGCAGCACCAATAAGTTGGAGATTGGGAAGTATAGAATTTATATAAGGGGATGTAAATGAAATGAAAAAACCGTTATTTAATTATAAAATAAAGGGAATCAGACAACCAATGATATCTGATAAAGGAGTGGTATTGGACAACAAACTATTTTTTGCCGTGAAATATGACAAAGGTGGTTTTTATGAAAGTCAGTTGATTGCCGTAGATTTAGATACTGGTGCAGAAAATATCATTTTAGTAGTTCCTCATCTTATCAGAAACACTGTTTTGTTTGATAACGAGTATTTATATATTAACTCATTCAATGCAATCTTGTATTGTATTGATTATATAGATTTGTCAATAAAATGGGAATGTAAATTTGGAGACCGAAACCCAGATTGGCATATTGGTGTTACTGACAAGAGCATACTAGCATTTAATGGAGAGCTATTTAATATTGATAAATCAACAGGGAATGTCTTGTGGACTTACCAGCATCCTTCCAATCATTCAAGTTGCCATATACTTGTAAAAGAGGACTTTATTTATCATGGATTGAGTGATGGGTATTTCTATTGTTTTGACTTAATAAAACAAAAAATCAAATGGACTTTTGGAGAAAATCTTTATTTTAAGTCTGCTGCTTTTCTCTTAGGCACTTTAATTATTGTTTGTGCAACAAACGGCATCGTTTATGTTTTAGAAAGTTCATCTGGTAGAGAAATTACAAACTTTGATACAGGCGGTGCTATATACCGAGAGCCAATTATCAAAGATAATAAGATTTTCATCGGTAATGATTTTGGTATGGTGTACTGCTTGGAATTTGTTACGGAAAAATCTAAGATTAATAAAATATGGGAATATAAAGCTAGTGATACAATTAGTTCAAGAGTAGTAATTTTAAATAGTTTCGTATACCTATCTTCTGAGGATAATTACTTTTATAAATTGGATATGACAAGTGGAGATGAAATCTTTAAAGAAAAAGTGGTGTCCTATGCACGTGATATTGTTTTTACAGAGGACAAAATGATTTTGTTAAGTGATAAGGGACAAGTAGATTGCTATAGTGCAGTATAAGCATTAATGCCAAGTAAAGTTGGTTCGCAATCTTTATATAAAGCGAAACAAAGTGGCTGATGTAGTTTTTCTTAAGGGCCGCGTCCGTGCGGCTTCGGCTTCGCGGGGCACCTGGCCTTCACATATCAAAGTATCTGAGTAAAGGGCATGCTTACGGGTCATTCTGCCCACATCGATTCATCGGGCTTACGCCGCTCACGGGTATTCCTTATGGGTCCAATTCATCGACGTCTCAGATACACACGATATATGAAAGCTAGGTGCAATTGCCGTGACATCCTTGTCACGGTTCTCGGGTTAGGCTTTGAAGTTTAGTAAGTTCACATTAGTTATATTATGCTAACGTAATATATTTTTTCGTAAACTTAACTTATGGATTAACAGGATATAACATAAATTCCAGAAGAGCATATTTATTAATAATAAGGAGGGATGGTATTGGACTTTTTCGATTACATATATAATTATTATATAGATAAATTGCTGCATTATGAAAGTTTAGAATTTAGCCAATTAGATAAGGATACTTTATTGAATACATTAAGTGAAGCATCGTCACTAAAAAAATTTTTGAATGATAATAAAGAAGAAGGATATAAAGATACATATGATGCTTTTTGTATAGGATTAGATGCTATTAATAGATTAGATACTGTTATTAATAGAGGATTAACTATTTTAAATGGTAAAGAGGAAAACCTTTTTTATTTATTCCCTAAAAAGGTATCTTTTCATTTTGAAAAAGATACTTGTCCAGTTAAAATTTACGAGCTAAATGACTACTTAAATATTCTGAGAAATATTAGTCCAAATGATATAAATTTTGACGTAATAAAACAAATTGCATCTCAAGATTGGGTAGAAAAAACGACTCTTGTATTAAACGAAATGCATAGATATGCACAATGGATACGGGAAAATAACAAATTTAATAATGACCTAATATTTTTATTGCGGGATACACTTCTATTATACTTGAATTTTAAGCATTTGGAAAATATGTCACAAACTTGTGTAATTCCTGTAATGCTGAACAGAAAGTTCTTTTCAAATTATGGAGATATATTTTACAAGTTTATTACCCCTCCGATATATGATATTATATCACAAAACCCAGATATTTCTTATTGTGATATTTGCAGGATGTATAAACAAGAATTCAATAAATGTGAATCTATATGCCTACAACAAGCAAAAAACGATGCATTTAATTATATAGATTCTATTATGGAAAAAAGAAAATATACAATCATTGAAAGCGGTATACAAGGTTCAATGCCATTATTTATAATGAGTATCATAAATCGGGTTGATAGTTTTCTTATGTATACAACCGCACCTTGGCTTTTCAAACAATATAATGGAATTATTTTTAGGAAGAATTACAACTATCTGAGAGATATGGAAACTTTGATATGCCAAAATGATTTATTTGACTATCATCATCTTGAAAAGAATAAAGTTTATATAAAAGAATACCAAAATGAAGAGATTAAAAGTCTCGCATATTATGAGATTTATTTATTTAAGCAACTTGTTACTAATAGTAATGGTGTATAATATCAACAATTAGATAATGCACATTTTATTACTCTAATTAGGTCGCAAAGTTTATAAAGTACGAACAAGTTATAAAATGCTTATCCCAATTTTTTGTATTATAGGTGGTGATGATTTGAAAGATATTCGGCAATATGGATTACCCAAAGGAGGTAATTGGGAGCGGCTTCCCTGGATTCCTAATCCACGTCCTCCATTCAAAATATGGGCGACTTCTGAAATAATTGAGCCGTTTTTTACAATTGAACACCACCCGACAACTTTAGCTTTAATTCTTAGAATTGACCTTTGTTTTAAAATTGATGTATTTAAAAAAGCGGGTTTGTCAGGAAGTAGTGGGGTATAATGATACCAGAAAACTGTACAGACAAACACACAAAAATAAGTTAGAATTATGTTATGGAAAAGAGAAGAAATTACAAACCGGAACAAAAAGCAAAAATCGTACTTGAGGTCTTAAGGGAAGAAAAAACGCTTACCGAAATAGCTGCATATTATGAAGTGCATCCTAACCAGCTTAGCCGATGGAAAGCGGAATTCATCCAGAATACAGGCAGAGCCTTCAGCAAAGAAAGTGATGAAGTGGAAAAGGTGAAACAGTCACATGATAAGGAGAAAGATGAGCTTTTAAAGCAAATAGGACAACTCTCATATGAGGTATCCTGGCTTAAAAAAATCTAGCCGATTCCTGTCCCCGTGAAGACCGGATAAAAATGATCGAAAAAACGAATAAGAAATTAAGTATATCGGGTTTTGTAACAGACACTATTAAAAAAGCTATTAAAAGACATGGGACACCGGAAATAATTAATAGGGACCAAGGGGCACAATTTACAAGCGAAAAATATATAAGCCTTTTAAAAGGGGTTCCATCAAGATTTCTATGGATGGAAAGGGACGAGCACTAGATAATCAAAGGATAGAGCGGTTTTTCAGGTCATATAAATGGGAAAAGCTTTATCTGGAGGATTATGATGCTGGATCTAAATTAAAGCAGATTACAAAGGACTATATAGAATACTATAACAATGTAAGACCACATGAATCCTTGGGCTATGAAACACCAGCAGATATCTATTTTAATGCCAGAAGTATTAAAGCGGCTATTTAGGTCCATCCCGCGAAGCGGCAAAATTTTGAAAATTCCCCTCGGGCTACACCCTCCCTACATTTTCAAAATTTCGATACCTAATCGAGCTAGTGAAACATAAAATACAAACAAAGAAAGGAGACCTAACTTAGAGCAACAAAAAAATTGTCTTGACAATTGGGGGAATTGCAAATAGCTATCTTAAATAAAGGGAGTATTTTTAGTTTATGAAAAATGTAATTATTGTTATATTGATTGCTTGTATATTAGCTCTATTTACATCATGTTTATCAAAAAGAAGTGATGAAAAAAGAGAAGAACATGAAATGTTAGTTCATATCAAAAATAATAAAGGTGAAGTTAAAGTTAAAAGTAATAACTTATCAAATATAATATTAGATGATGTTGGTAGTATTAAAGGAGAACCTATTATTATTTCTTCCAAGGATTTTAAAGGAATTGCAGCAGCATGTCCTTTTGATAATGAAATTACTATTTCAAAAAACGAAGAAGAAATAACCAAATTATGGATAGCTGGTGATGACTGTAGAACTGTATTAAAACAAGACCGGACAGTAGTTGAAATTTCAGATAATACATATAACAAAATAGAAGAAGCTATGAAAGAGAATAAAAACTCACTTGCAGAACATAAAAGGTAGTATGAGAAAGTTAATATTGTTTTTTACTAGGGATTGAATTTTGGGATTTTATAGTTTAAGGGGCACATCAAGGGCAAGGCACAAAGAAAGCTCTCTGGAGCAGAGGTATGAAGTAATTCTGCCCTCATCGAACAATCAGGTGCAAGCACCGCCTAAAGTAGAAGGGCTTTGTAAGCCCGATTCTTCGACGACGCAAATGGCGAACGGTTCTGTGTAATACCACGCATTGTCGGCCATCCATGGCCGGGGTTTTAGGGTATGCCTTTGAAGAAATTTCTACAACAGTGAGGTTTTAAATGAAGATTTCATTTGATTTAGATGATACATTAATATTGACTGACAAGGATGCAATATATGAAAAGCCAGTTAGGGGCTTTAAAGCTTTATTTTATAAAGAAAAGCTACGAAAAGGAATAATAGTTTTGTGTGAAGAACTAAAATCTTTAGGATTTGATATTTGTGTTTATACAACATCAGAAAGAAGTATTAGTTATATAAAGCACTTATTTGGCGTTTACCGTATAAAGTTGAGTAATGTTATAAATCAAAAGGTTCATAAAGAATTTGTTCAGGGAACAAGAAAAGAAGTTATGCCATCGAAAGTACCATCAAAATTTAGAATTGATTTACATATTGATGATGATATTTCGGTTAAACAAAATGGAATACAGTTTGGTTTCAATGTATTAATTATATCTAAAGATGATAAAGATTGGAGTCTAAAAGTACTGAATGAAGCAATGAGAATTAAGAAGATTAAAGAGGCTCTGTAAAAAGAAAGGTATTTGCTAAGGTAAGGATTATGTAAGGCCACAGCATCCTTGCCGTTCTTGCTTAGCGGGGCAGACAAGCTGCCGCTCACGGGTCTTTCTACTGGGGCTGGTTCGAACGACGTCTTCCATGCGAGACGTTCTACTACATGGGAGGAAGTCGGTGCATCCGTGCACCGATTTTGAAAGTAGGGACTATGAAGATTTAAGTTAGTTTATGTATATTTAATTTAGCGAAGTTGAGGTATTAAAATGAAAAGCGTTAACTTCTATGAAAATAGCGAGTACCTAAAAATCCAAATTTCAGTAAGAGATAGCCAAAAGTGGATTTTGCCTATGTTGATATTTGTATTTCTTGGTTTTAGTTGTGGTTTGACATTAATATATATTGTATTCTTAGCATTTTTAAAAAATATAGATACTTCAGTAATGTTCATAGTTCTTGGTGTATTTTTAGTCGTATCTTGTGGATATGGAGTAACCTACTGGTTATTTAATACTTTTGGCAAGGAAATTTTGATTTTTGATAATAAGAGAGGAATCTTTAGTTATAAAATGGCATTATTTAAAATTAGAGTAACAAAAAGATTTTATTACCGAGATATGTCAACTTTTATTGCTTCAGATTCGTTGCTACCATATCAATTTTTGAGAAGAACTGATATATGGACTCAATGTGAATTCAATTATAAAGGTAAAAAATTACGCTTCGGTTACTTGAAATCGCTTGCGGATGCTATTAACGTAGTAGAAAAGATTAATAAATATATTAGTATGGAATCACAAATTCAAGATCATAACAAAAACTTGATTGAGTAAGGGGATAAAGATTGCTTCGCGGGTCCAGCTCAAACGGCGTCGGGCATGTACACGATATAGGCAGCGAGCCGCCTCGTCCTGCAGCGTTGGTGAAAGCACGGCTTTGTAAGGATCGGGGATTTAACCTCTGTTCTGATAAACGTAATATGGTTCTGATAAGATGATTAATTAATGATTTATAAAATAATTTTTTGAAGAACTTAATACTAAATAAACATTGGGGGAATATTTCATAAAAAGGGTATTATTAGTTGCTACTTTAATTTGCACTATATGTGTAGGTTGTAGGAAAGGCGAAAAGGATGCTGGAAATAAGGTTGGAGAAGGGTTAACAAAATTTGTTTCTGGAATAGGGCAAGGTATAGACAAAGAATTAATGGTGGAGGTTGAACTATCTAAAGAAGTAACAGATCTTGGTATTTCAAAAACTGTTTCTAAGCAAGAAACTTTGAATGATGGAAAAGGTTTTTCTGTATATTTTATTGCATCGAAAGCTGTTGAAAGTACATTAATAGCAAAAGCATATAATGCAGATGATTTAGAAATTGGAAGAACAACTACTAATGTATAACTTAATGTTGATGATGATGCTAAGTATGTGGAATTTAAATTTGATGACAAGATGGATTTACAGCTTGTAAAAAAGTATAAGATAGATGTTAAAAAATGATGATTGTTAATGGCGTCCTGTCGGCCTCTGAGACTAGGGGTGCGACTTTGCATAACAACGCATACAAGGGTAGAAATGAATCACAGGTCGCTTCTTGTATGCAAACGATATATGAAATGCCACGCAAAAATCCGTGCGTCCTGCACAGATGGATTGAGAAGGGCTTTGAAGATTAAAGTAAAGGATGGGATATGATGTCAGACTATGATAAGTTATTTATTAGTGCCATTGAGAATAGGGATATACAAACATTAAAATTGATTCCTAAATCAGACTTACATAACCATTTTTTCCTCGGTGGAAATAGAGAATATATTAATAAGCGTTTAGGTATTACAATACCTAAACTAAGTAATAAATTGCATAGCATGGATGAAATGCACACATGGGTTGGGCAAAATATTGGTGATATTTTCGGTACTACTGATAAAAGAAGATTAGCGATTGAAGCTACTTTTGTTCAGGCAAATGATGATGGTGTCACTGTTTTGGAAATTGGTGATGATGTTTGGGCAAATGGACATTTTTATGGCGGTAACGTAAATCTGTTAATTGAAACATTTCAGGAAATGCAAGAAATGTTTGCTCCAAAAATAGAATTTCGATTTCAAATTGGTCTATCTAGGCATTGTCCGGTAAACATGCTTGAGGAATGGATTGCACCATTTCTAGAAAAGGATTGTTTTTTTTCAATTGATTTGTATGGAGATGAAATGGCTCAGCCAATCAAAAATTTTAAACCAATTTACCGAAAAGCCAAAGAAAAAGGACTTTTGCTGAAAGCTCATGTAGGCGAATGGGGTTGTGCAGATTCTGTTAAAGAAGCGGTTGAAGAGCTAGAGTTAAATGAAATACAACATGGAATTTCTGTTTACAAGTCTCCGGCAATAATGAACTGGCTTTCAGATAATAAAATTCAGTTAAATATATGTCCTACAAGTAATGTTATGTTAAATCGAGTGGAAAGTATAAAAGATCATCCAATTAGAACCTTGTTTGATCATGGTATAAAAGTTACAGTTAATTCTGATGATATTTTAGTTTTTGGTCAAAGTGTTTCACAAGAATTTATTAATTTGTATGATGCAGGATTATTTAATGCAAAGGAATTAAATATCATACGGAAATATGGATTAGGAATCCAATAGAAGGTTTATTTGAGGGTCTATCATCCGGTGCGTCCTGAAGTGGCATACATTCAAGCAGGTGTAACCCCTGTCAAGACAAAGCTTAGCCAGCAGCCTTGTATCGAGTCTTGGAAGTGTTAGGTAACGAAGCACTTTAAGCGTAGACAGAAAGTCAGTCAGGTAGAATTGACTGACTTGGCAACCAGCAGTGAAATGTATTGAGCCCCGAAAAGTGCCGTATTAGATGAGACTGATGCAGTCAAATGTGTGGAAAGCAGTATTGATTTGGGCATTAATGGCAAGCCTAAAGAGACTCACCCGGGGTCAAATGCACTACCTAGTCGAAAATCATGAATGTATGAGAACTCAGGCAGAACCATCAGGGCTTCGAAAGAAGTATGCTTGACAAGCTGAAGAAGCAAGAAAAGCAAATGCCATGAAGGTAGTCGGATACTATCATAGTACCGATGATACCCAGTATACAGGAGTCGAATTATATACTTTTAGTTAAATAAGGGGGGGACATGAAAAAGGTAGTCTTTATATCTGTAACATTAATTTTAATCCTTATAGTAGGTTTTTCTGTGTTTTCTCAAAGTGATTATTATCACAATTTTGCAGATAGTGTGAAATGGAAACAATTGAGAGATGATTTTGAATGGGATAAGATTGATAATGTTGAAATAACAGGCTTTCAAATCCAACTTATGGAAAGTGAAAAATTAGAATTAGTTAACTCACTGTCGAGAGCTAGCTTTTACCGAAGTAATTGGCGTAAAGAAGGACCAACAGGAACTGTAATTACATTTTCCTTTAAAAGTGGAGCCCTACAACATTTTCAATACTGGGGTGGAAACATATTTGAGACATCATATAAAGGTGGACAATTCTTAATTGTGAGCGATGAAATGAAAAAGATTATGAATAAATACGGCATTAAAGAATGAGAGAATTACGTTCTGTGCTTCTCTGAATATAGGGCCATGTGGCCACGTATATCAACACATGATCGTGAAGGTGCAGGTAGAAATTCATGCAGAATTGCCCTGCTGGCCATTCCATATAGAAGATCAGTACCAAACCGTGTCACCGGCCGCACAGCGGCACTCACGGATTTGAATAAGCAGGGCATTGAAGTTTATTTTACACAAAGTAATAAATTTAATTTGTTCTATTTGGTTAGTTCAGGAGGAGACAAGTGAATTGGAAAATTAAAAAAATTATTAATTTTGAGTTTGGTGGGTTATGGAAGGATGGATATGCCCAATTTGGGTTTCATAATACTCAGGGAAATAACTATACGATTAACACTAATGAAAGCTGGTTTGGTTGTATAGATTCTGATAATAATTTAAGGTGGACAGCTGGAAGTAAACATATAGAAGACAGTCCTTTTCATATAACCTTTGACTTACTTTATCCAGTATATATTACAGATACTCCGGAAGGAAAGATATTGGTATCGAGTTCTGGAAATAAGAAAATATATAAATTGGATACTAGTAATTGGGAGATTGCAGTTCTAATTGACTGTAACGAATTTGGACTAACAAGTGTTGGTAATTGTGTTCTTGACCATGATGGCAACATATGGATAAATGATATACAGGGATGTAGAATATGGCAGTTTACCGCAGAAGGACATGCTATTCAGGCACTTGGAAACGGTCAAACGGGGTTTCAGGATGAAGCATGTAAGTTTGGAGATGTACAATTCAACTGGATTTATGATGTTCGTTTAGGGCCAGAAGGAAATATATATGTATTGGATAGCAAAAATTATGCAGTAAGAATGATTGATATTAGAAGGAAACTCGTGATTCCTATTGCAGGGACAGGAAAACCCGGGTATTCTGGTGATGGAGGCAGTGCACTAAAGGCGACATTTGGAAGCAATCCTAATGAAGAATTTGATGGTCCATGGTCGTTATCTCTAGATGAGAAAGGTAACATATATATTGGCGATACACAGAACCATGTATTAAGAATGATAGATAGATATACAAATATTATTTCAACAATTGCTGGGAAAACATTTATTACTCCTAAAGAGCGTAACAGCCCTCTAGAAACTGATCCTTTAAAATTGAACTTACCTAAAATTTGCAGCATGGATTATTACAATGGAAGTCTTTATATACCTGATTGGGATGGTGATTTAATAGTTCTTACAAATGAATATTTCAGGGATTCTCAAGTATAGTAAAAGGAATATTTAAATTGTGATTTGAGGAGGGATTTCTTTGCTTTTTGTAATTTTAGTTCTTGTTGTTTGGGGAATATACACCTTTTCTATGATGAAAAGAAAAGGCACTGGGTTTAAGCTCTCAAACTCTTTACCTTTATTGACCATGATATCTATTATTGTAACCATATGTCTTGGTTTGAATTTTGTTGGTGCAACTTCATTAATTGATGGAAGCTATTCAATTAATAATTCTATAGCATACTGGATTATCGGTGAAGATGGCTGGAGTTATAACCTATTTAAGAGTTATTTCAACTATTCACTCATAGTAAGCATACTATTAATTTTAATAAGTGCAATGATAAAATATTTTGAAGATTAATAATTCGCATCATTAAAGATTTTTAATATCGAATAATCAATTTCCGAGGGGAGATCTGAGTAATTGTGAAAGAAATAGTTTTAGGATCAATAATGGGAGCGGCTGTTGGGGATTCATTGGGATTATTATATGAAGGGTTATCAGCACAGCATCAAAAAAAACTTTATAAAAATATCCATTGTCAAAAGTTTTTTATGGGCAAAAGCCTTATTTCTGATGATACAGAGCATACACTGATGGTTGCTCATGCTTTATACCATTCCTCAGGAGATGAAGTGATGTTTTTAAAACATCTTGCAAAATCCTTGAGAAAATGGATAATATCAATGCCTTTGGGGGTTGGATTTGCATCGTTAAGAGCATGTGTGAAATTGCTTTTTGGTTTTTCACCAAAAAAGAGTGGTGTTTTTTCAGCTGGGAATGGTCCTGCCATGAGGAGTGCATTGATAGGAATTATTTATGGTAATGATAACGATAAAATGAAAAGTCTGGTGGGAATTTCTACAAGGATTACCCATACTGATCCAAAAGCTGAAATTGGTGCTTTAACCATTGCATATGCTGCTTTTATTGCTAGTACACAAAAGACAGTAGAACCTTCAAGTTTTCATGAGGGATTAAAAAAACTTCTTATAGATTATGAAAGCAACGAGTTTCTTAAGCTTATTGAAGATGTTGTAAAGAGTATTTACAATGGAGAAAGTTCTAAGGAATATGTGAAACGGATAGGATTAGAAAAAGGAATTAGCGGATATATATATCATACTGTTCCTGTAGTTATTCATTCATGGCTAAGTTATAAGGGGGACTTTAGAAGAAGTATTATAGAAATGATCGAATGTGGTGGCGATACTGATACTACAGCAGCTATTTTAGGAAGTATTCTGGGAGGAAGTGTAACAGCGGCAGGAATTCCGGAAGACTTGCAAAAGAACTTCTACTTATTTCCATATCCCACGAAGTATTTTGAAGATATAGCACAAGTACTTGGTAATAGAAGCAAGAGAATTTCTGAAATTCAGATTAAAGAACCTTTTTGGGGCCTGAGCCTATGTCGAAACCTTATTTTTATTCCTGTAATTGTATTTTATGTTATTAGGAGAATGCTTCCTCCATATTGAAAGAACAGTGAATAGGAAAATGCAGATTTTAATAGAGGAGTAAAGTATTTGAAAAGAGCAAAAACAAGTTCAAAAATTTTATTATTAATAGGTGCCATAATTATTATATTTGCAGGTGTAATAACGGAATACATATTCTTATACGAAAGGGAAATTACTTTTGCATGTGTTCAATCATCAAACACATCATCGAGGGCAAATAAGCCAAATTCTTGATAGCCTAAAGATTGCGAATGATTATTCGAATATGATTAGATATTAGCAAACAGCTTGTCTGACAAGAAGTATATTCATAAAGCTACTGGAAAAAACTCAGATAGACCACAGTTAAATAAACTTATGGTCGAATCTATAAAGGGTGACAATATATATGTTGAAAGTATTAGCAGGCTTGGTAGAAACGTTGATGATCTTCGCAAGATCACTGAATATTTCAAAGAAAAGGGTGTTACTGTTCATTTTATAAAAGAAGGCTTCAGTACTGACGGAAATATGTATAAGTTCTTACTTGCTATCCTTGAAGCTGTTGCGGAGATGGAAAGAGAAATCATTGTTGAAAGAGTAAGGTACGGAATTGAAAAGGCGAAAAAGTTTGGAACTAAAAGTGGCATTGCTATTGGCAGGCCGGAAAGAACTATACCAAAAGATTTTGAAAAGTATTATAAGAAGTGAAATCAGCAAGAAATAAACGCTACAGAGTTTGCAAAATTGATAGGTGTAAGCAGGGCAACTCTTTATAGATATATTAATGAGTATGAGGAAACCAGTGCTATTAAAAATAAATAGAAGATAAATAATTATGGAGAATGTCATGGAAAATAAAGATAAATTGCCAATTAACGAGCCTATAACAATTTGGGATAAGGAACAAAGGGGCCATCTTAAGATTTTTATAGGTTATGCCCCAGGAGTTGGAAAAACCTATACAATGCTTACTGAGGGCAATCGGCGGAAAAAATATGGGCAGGATGTAGTTATTGGCTATGTTGAATCGCACAACAGGACTGAAACAGACGATCAAATAGGTGATCTTGAAATAATTCCGCTAAAAAAAGTTCTTTATAATAAAACCGAAATGGATGAAATGGACACTGAGTCTATTATTGCAAAAAAACCACAAGTTGTACTAATTGATGAACTTGCTCATACAAATGCTCCTGGCTCAAAAAACAAGAAAAGGTATATGGATGTAGAAGAAATTTTAAACCAAGGAATAAATGTAATTACTACTCTTAATATACAACACCTTGAAAGCCTGAATGATGTTGTTTATCAAATCACTGGTATTAAAGTAAAGGAGACTATTCCAGATTATATAGTGGATAAAGCTGACGAAATTGTAGTAGTGGACCTTACACCTGATGCCCTCCAAAATAGGCTCAATCGTGGAAAAATATATGATCCAGAAAAGGTTACTCATGCTCTTAAGAATTTTTTCAGAAAGGTAAATCTAAATGCTTTAAGAGAGCTTACCTTAAGACAAACTGCGGAAGAAGTAGATGAAGAACTTTCGGAGTACATGAAGAAGGAAGGTATTAGGGATAACTGGCACACTGCCGAAAGAATCACTGTATGTATCAGTGCAGGCCCATCCTCTAAAAAACTTATTCGAAGAGGGGCCCGAATAGCAAAACGTTATAAGTGCGAATGGTATGTAATCACGGTGACCTGTACGAACCGTTTTGCTAAAAAGCAATCGTTAAAAGATAGACAACTTTTACACACCCACTTTCAGTTAGCAAAGCAATTAGGGGCTGAAGTTGCTACTCTAGAAGGGAAGAGTGTTACTGAGGAAATTGTTAAATGGTGCAACGAAAAACACATTACCCAAATTTTTATAGGCTATCCCAGAAGGACTTTATTTGAATTGATATTTAGAGGTTCAACTGTAAGTAAATTAATCAAAAAATTAAACAATGTTGATATTCATTTAATAGCAAACGAAGTAAAATAACTATATATTTACAACGAGGTTATATTATGAGCGAAAAAGACAGACTAACACCAGAAGAGGCTCTTGAGATAGTAAATGACCAAAAAAGAGGCCACCTTAAAATATTCTTAGGATATGCTCCAGGTGTTGGTAAGACATATTCCATGCTTAATGAAGCAAACAGACGATATAAAAGAGGCAAGGATATCGTAATTGGCTATGTAGAATCCCATCAACGTGCTGAGACAGACAGTCAAATAGGAAGTCTTGAAATTATTCCTAGAAGAAATATCCTGTATAACGGTATGAGTATGGAGGAAATGGACACAGATGCTATTATTGAAAGAAGTCCTCAGGTTGTCCTTGTTGATGAACTGGCACATACTAATGTGCCTGGATCCAAATATGCTAAAAGATATGAAGATGTTGAGGAGATCCTAAACCATGGGATAGATGTAATATCCACTTTGAATGTTCAGCATTTGGAGAGCCTTAATGACATGGTTTATGATATAACTGGCATAAAAGTACGTGAAACAATTCCTGATATCGTTGTAGAAAAAGCAGATGAGATTGTTGTAGTGGATATTACTCCTGATGCCCTGCAAAAAAGACTCAAAAGAGGAAGCGTATACAAGCTTGATAAAGTAGATCAGGCTTTAAAGAATTTTTTTAGAAAGGGAAACCTCAATGCACTAAGAGAAATTGCTTTGAGACAAACTGCCGAAGAAGTAGACGAAGACATGCTGGAATATATGAATGAACATGGGATTAAAGATAATTGGCAAGTTGCTGAAAAGGTTCTGGTATGTATTAGTACAGGAAAGTCGGCAACAAAGCTCATAAGAATAGGTGCACGGCTTTCAAAGAGATTTAAATGTGATTGGTATGTCGCTAGTGTAAAATGCACAAATGTATTTGCTCCTAGATATAAGAAAGAACACAAAGAAACCCTTGATAAGTATTTTGCTCTTGCAAAACAGCTCGGTGCTGAGACTGCCGAACTCATTGGTGAAAGTATTTCAGGAGAGCTTGCTAAATTTGCACAGGAAAAACATATAACACAAATAATTGTTGGGCACTCTGCAAGAACAACTCTTGAAACCTTTCTAAGGGGATCTACTATTACAAGGCTATTGAAAAAGACAAAAAATATAGCTGTGTATGTTATTCCGAATGATAAATAATTAAAGACAAGAAGGAATATATCCATTTAATTTAGTAAGAAAAACAGGACAGGGGTAGAACCCAATTTATACCTCAACGTAGCGGATTTCCATACTTATTTTGTCGGTAGTAATGGATTACTTGTTCATAATAACTGTACTGTTGACATGATGGTTGCTATTAACACCTTAAACTTACATTGGCTTAGAGGCCTTACGGTGGGAATAGATTTAACAAAGGAAGATTTGCCCAACTTCTTAAATGAAACCTACCAACTTAAAGAATGGTCAAAAAGCAAATTAAGCGAAGGTGATAACTGCTATATGGTTGAAAGAGTTACACGGCTAGAAACAATGCTTGAAAAGGCATTTCAGGATAAAGCAATTGTTGTCTTTATAGGTTAAGTAATTAAATAATCTGATCGTGAATATCTTTGAAGTAAGCCTCCTGTATGCAAAAATACAACTTCGGGGGCTTTTTTACTTCCAAAATTCAGAAACCTATTTTATTTCGGCTACGCAGAATTTTCAGTTTTTCTTATCTAAAATTACAATTTAGTTAATTATAATATATTGGATTATATTGAATTATTTTACAATATATGATATAATTTTTAACAAAATAGCTTATCGCGATAGCTAAATTTAATTAAAAACTTAAAAACATACGAAAAAGGAGATTCAAATATGAAAAAATTACTAGAAATAAACAAAAGAAAATTGATGGTGACAATTACAGCTTTGTTCATGCTCATTGTATCAGCGACAGCGTTTGCGACAACTTATACTACTGCATATTCTACGACTTACAATGGCCAGATAGCGGTTAGATACGAATTAAATATTGATTCTTCCAGAAAACTCGTATCTATTAATTATGGAGGTAGCCGATCATGGAGAAATAATAACCCAGGTAATCTAAAGTATGGAAGTTTTGCTTCTTCAAATGGTGCTATTGGAACTGATGGACAATTTGCAATATTTCCTAATTACGATACAGGCTATAATGCAAAGAAGACATTAATTACCACTACATATAGGGACTATA
Source organism: Pseudobacteroides sp. (assembly GCF_036567765.1). Classification (NCBI taxonomy): domain Bacteria; kingdom Bacillati; phylum Bacillota; class Clostridia; order Eubacteriales; family Oscillospiraceae; genus Pseudobacteroides; species Pseudobacteroides sp. The sequence goes on along the minus strand of NZ_DATCTU010000008.1, from coordinate 1,052 downwards.
CCATTGAAGCAATGATGAATAAATATGCACCACCATCAGAAAATGATACAGCTGCATATATAAGATACATAGTTAGTAAAACTGGGATGCCTGCAAGTACCTATATACGTGATATGAATAGTTCGCAGTTGAACAGCTTATTGGATGCCATGAAGCAATATGAGGGGTTTGTAGTTGGCTCAACGACTACATTTGTGGAAGGTTAATAAAGTTAAAAGAGAACCGTAATGAAAAATGTACAAGTTGCCAACCAGAGAAGTCTCTGGCAATACGACTTCCTGAAAAAAGAATGATTTTAAAAGTTGTAAGCAGAGGATTTGAAGAAAGATTATAGCTTTGCTCAAATATAAACCTTCAATATTAATGAGCCGGAATAAAAGTCTATATATTTATTCCGGTTTTTATTTATGCCTTTATAGTGATAATACCCTGGAAAACTTCGATTTGACATTATAATGGTTTTAAGTTAATAAAAAAAGAGTAGTTTAAAGTTTTAAATGTAAAATCTATCCGTAAGCTTTAGTCCCCAACTGTAGTAAATGCAGTTTTAGGGTTTTACTTTGCCTTCGAGACACCATCAGAGAATATAAGAGTTGGATTAAATTTTCTGGTTTTCTTATTCTCTAAAAATACAAATGAGAAAAACGAGCAATAGCAGGTATGAACGGCAAAAACGACCTGAAAGTAATAGAACGAAGAAAGATAAAGATTTAATTGTAATAATAAATAGGATACATAAAGAATCTTGTTAATCAAAGAAGGAATACTTTGTTCAAGAAGAAGGATTAAGAGGTTGATGAACGAAAATGGAATTGTAAGCAGATTAAAGAGAAAATACAAAGCAACAACAAATTCGAATCTTAACTACCCAGTTGCTCCTAACCTTTTAAATCAAGACTTTAGTGCAAATAATCCAAATGAAAAGTGGGTTGGAGATATAACCTATATACCAACCGATGAGGGATGGCTCTATCTTGCTAGTATTGAAGACTTATTTAGTAAAAAAGTAGTCGGCTGGTCTTTAGGTTCAAGAATTACTAAGGAGTTAACTA